>NZ_BAAAKJ010000181.1:3745-8773 GCF_039527695.1 Kitasatospora putterlickiae | reverse complement strand
CCGCGCGCGTCCCCGACAGGCCCCCCCACCAGCAGATTCCCGTCCGTTCGACCACCACCCAATGGAGTGAATCCGGCGGTTATTCACTGTCGCTCCGGATGACGCTGTGCAAAGCTCTCATTACCCTCGGTTTACCGAGTCTTGATGTTCCGCCTCCGTCCCGGTGCCCCTCGCCGTTGCCTGGCTCCTCCCAGCGCCCCGCCGAGCGGCCGCCGGTCGGCCCGATGGACCAAGGCCCGGCCGGTGACACCCGCACTCCCGGCCCGACCGCGCCATCCCGCCACGCCGTCGCGACCCACGACAGCCGATCCGCTTCACCGAGCCCACGCCGGACTCACCGCCGGACCTGACTGCGTTCGTTCCCCCGGACAGACGGGAAGACCCATGACCCCCGACATCTCCAGCGCCCCCATCGCCTCCGACACCACCGACCACGCCCCACCGGGCCGACGTCCCCGCGCCGCCTGGGCGAGGGACCTCTCGGCCTCCCTGGTGGTGTTCCTGATCGCCGTGCCGTTCTCCCTCGGCATCGCCCTGGCCACCGGCGCCCCGCTCACCGCCGGCCTGGCCGCGGCGGCCGTCGGCGGCATCGTGGTCGGCCTGTTCGGCGGCACCTCGCTGCAGGTCAGCGGCCCCTCCGCCGCGCTCACCGTGATCACCGCCGGGCTCATCGCCCAGTACGGCTGGCAGGCCACCTGCGCCATCACCCTCGCCGCCGGCCTGCTCCAACTCCTGCTCGGGGTACGCCGGGTGGCCCGCACCGCGCTGGCCGTCTCACCCGCCATCGTGCACGGCATGCTGGCCGGTGTCGGCCTCGCCATCGCCATCGCGCAACTGCACGTCGTCCTCGGCGGCTCGCCGCAGAGCTCGGCACTCGCCAACCTGCTCGCCCTGCCCGGCCAGTTGGCGACCCCTCACCCCGCCGCCCTGACCGTCGGGGCGGTCACCGTCGCGGTGCTGCTCGGCTGGCCCCGGCTGAACCGACTCCCCGGCCGGTACGGGGAGTTCGGCACCCGGCTGGTCAAGGTCCCCGGCCCGCTCGCCGCGGTCGCCGCCGCCACCGCGCTCGCCGTCGCACTGGACCTGCGGCTCGCCCGGGTCGAACTGCCCGCCTGGCAGCCGCACGGCCTGGTCCCCGACCTGCCGCACGGCCCGCCGCTCGCCCTCCTCGCCGCCGTGCTGACCGTCACCGCCGTGGCGAGCGTCGAGTCGCTGCTCTCCGCCGTCGCGGTCGACCGGATGTCGCGCCGGACCGGGGACCTCGACCGCGAGCTGCGCGGCCAGGGCCTCGCCAACGTGGTCAGCGGACTGGTCGGCGGGCTGCCGGTCGCCGGCGGCGCGGTGCGCAGCACGGCCAACGTCCGGGCCGGGGCCCGGAGCCGCCGCGCCTCGGTGCTGCACGGGGTGTGGGTACTGGCGGCCGCGCTGGCCCTGAGCGGCGGTCTGCGCCGGATCCCGCTCGCCGCGCTCGCCGCCCTGGTGCTGGTCGTCGGCCTGCAGATGGTGAGCTTCGCGCACATCCGCAAGGTGCACCGGCACCGCGAGTTCCCGGTCTACCTGACCACCGTGGTCGCCGTGGTCCTGCTCGGCGTCCTGCCCGGGGTGGCGCTGGGCTCGGCGACGGCCGTGCTGCTCGCGCTCTACCGGCTGACCCGCGCCCACGTGGACGTCCTGGCCGGCCCCGACGGCTCGTTCACCGTGGAGACGCACGGCCCGCTCACCTTCACCGCGGTGCCCCGGCTCAGCCGGGCGCTGGGCGGCATCCCGCGCGGCGCCGAGGTCACCGTCGTCCACGACGGCTCCTTCCTCGACCACGCCGCGTACGAGACGGTGCACAGCTGGCGCACCGGCCACCAGGCGGGCGGCGGACGGGTGTCGATGGTGACGCGCCGCCAGGACGACGAGGTGCTCGACCCGGACGGCACCGTCCGCGCCGGCAGCTCCCCCGGTCCGCACCGCTGCCGCGCCTGGACGCCCTGGGTCGGCCACCACTGCATCGAGCAGCGGGAGGACCCGCACGGCCGGCTGCTGGACGGGGTCCGGGTGTTCCAGCTGCACACCGCCCCGCTGGTGCGGCCAGAGCTGGCCCGGCTCGCCCGGGAAGGCCAGACGCCCTCGCAGCTCTTCCTCACCTGCGCCGACTCCCGGCTGGTCACCAGCATGATCACCAACAGCGGTCCGGGCGACCTCTTCACCGTGCGCAACGTCGGCAACCTGGTGCCGGCGCCGCACGAGCCGGGCGCGGCCGACGACTCGGTGGCGGCGGCGGTCCAGTACGCGGTCGAGGTACTGGAGGTGCGGTCGATCACGGTCTGCGGGCACTCGGGCTGCGGGGCGATGAAGGCCCTGCTGGACGGCGTGCACGAGCAGCCCGGCCGGCCCACCCCACTGGCCCGCTGGCTGCGCAACGGCCGCGGTTCGCTGGACCGGCTGCGCCGGGCCCCGGCGGAGTTCGCCGACCGGGCGGCGGTCGACCTGAGCGAGCGGCTCTGCATCACCAACGTGGTCCAGCAGCTGGACCAGCTGATGGCCAACCCGGCGGTGGAGCGGCGGGTGGCCGAGGGCACCCTGCGGCTGGTCGGCATGTACTTCGACTTCGCCACCGCGCAGGCCTACGTGCTCGACCGGGAGAGCGGCCGGTTCGGTCCCGTCGAGGCGGCCGCCTCGCGGCAGGAACGCGACACGCCCGGAGACGGGGACGGATTCGAACAGGTTCCGGCCACCGGTACCGCCGTCACGGATCCGGGCCGGGGCGGAGGAGGTCCCGGGCTGGCGGCCTGAGAGCGGGCCCGCGTCCCGCCCGGCGGGCCAAGGACGCGGGCCGGGCTCCCACCCCGCCCCCGGAGCCCCGCCGACCTCGGTCGGCCGTTCGACGCCCGGTCAAAGGTCTACACCAATTACCCGGAGCCTCTTGTCAACAGACCTCTTCGCCTGGTGAGCTGTGCGCTGGGACACACGGGACAATCCCCACGCACGGGAAACGACCCCGATCATGACTCATGAGGAGTGCGCGTTGAGCAACGAGAGCCTGGCCAACCTGCTCAAGGAGGAGCGGCGCTTCGCCCCGCCGGCAGAGCTCGCCGCAGCCGCCAACGTCACCGCGGCCGCGTACGCTCAGGCCTCCGAGGACCGCCTCGGCTTCTGGGCCGAGCAGGCCCGCCGCCTCACCTGGGCCGTCGAGCCCACCGAGACGCTCGACTGGTCCAACCCGCCGTTCGCCAAGTGGTTCGCCGACGGCAAGCTCAACGTGGCCTACAACTGCGTCGACCGGCACGTCGAGGCCGGCAACGGCGACCGGGTCGCCATCCACTTCGAGGGCGAGCCCGGCGACGGCCGCTCGATCACCTACGCCCAGCTCAAGGACGAGGTCTCGCAGGCCGCCAACGCGCTGCTGGAGCTCGGTGTCGCCAAGGGCGACCGGGTCGCGATCTACCTGCCGATGATCGCCGAGGCGGTCGTCGCGATCCTCGCCTGCGCCCGGATCGGCGCCACCCACTCGGTGGTCTTCGGCGGTTTCTCCGCCGACGCCGTGGCCTCCCGCATCCAGGACGCCCAGGCCAAGCTGGTCATCACCGCCGACGGCGGCTACCGCCGCGGCAAGCCGTCCGCGCTCAAGCCAGCCATCGACGAGGCGCTGACCAAGGCCGACGGCGTCGAGCACGTCCTGGTCGTGCGCCGCACCGGCCAGGAGATCGCATGGACCGAGGGCCGTGACGTCTGGTGGCACGAGGCCACCGAGCGTCAGTCCACCGAGCACACCCCCGAGGCGCACGACGCCGAGCACCCGCTCTTCATCCTCTACACCTCGGGCACCACCGGGAAGCCCAAGGGCATCCTGCACACCTCGGGCGGCTACCTCACCCAGGCGAGCTACACCCACCACGCCGTCTTCGACCTCAAGCCGGAGACCGACGTCTACTGGTGCACCGCCGACATCGGCTGGGTCACCGGCCACTCGTACATCGTCTACGGCCCGCTCTCCAACGGCGCCACCCAGGTCATCTACGAGGGCACCCCGGACACCCCGCACCAGGGCCGGTTCTGGGAGATCGTCCAGAAGTACGGCGTGACCATCCTCTACACCGCGCCGACCGCGATCCGCACCTTCATGAAGTGGGGCGACGACATCCCCGCGAAGTTCGACCTGTCCTCGCTGCGGGTGCTGGGCAGCGTCGGCGAGCCGATCAACCCCGAGGCGTGGATCTGGTACCGCGAGCACATCGGCGCCGGCAAGACCCCGATCGTGGACACCTGGTGGCAGACCGAGACCGGCGCGATCATGATCAGCCCGCTGCCGGGCGTCACCGAGACCAAGCCGGGCTCCGCCCAGCGCGCGCTGCCGGGCATCGCGGCCACCGTGGTCGACGACAACGCCGCCGAGGTCCCCAACGGCTCCGGCGGCTACCTGGTGCTCACCGAGCCGTGGCCGTCCATGCTGCGCACCATCTGGGGCGACGACCAGCGCTACATCGACACCTACTGGTCGCGCTTCGAGGGCCGCTACTTCGCCGGCGACGGCGCCAAGAAGGACGAGGACGGCGATATCTGGCTGCTCGGCCGGGTCGACGACGTCATGCTGGTCTCCGGCCACAACATCTCGACCACCGAGGTCGAGTCCGCCCTGGTCGGGCACCCGTCGGTGGCCGAGTCCGCCGTCGTCGGCGCCACCGACGCCACCACCGGCCAGGCGATCGTCGCCTTCGTGATCCTGCGCGGCAGCGCCACCGACAGCCCCGAGCTGGTCGAGGAGCTGCGGGCGCACGTCGGCCGTACGCTCGGCCCGATCGCCAAGCCGAAGCAGATCAAGGTCGTCGGCGAGCTGCCGAAGACCCGCTCCGGCAAGATCATGCGCCGTCTGCTGCGCGACATCGCCGAGGGCCGCGAGGTCGGCGACACCACCACGCTGGCCGACTCCACGGTGATGAACCTCATCCAGGCCCAGCTTCCGGCGGCGGGCGGCGAGAGCTGATCCACCTCAGGCGACCTGTGTGACCAGGAGACCTGTGTGACGGTGCCCCGGGCGGTCGT
>NZ_BAAAKJ010000181.1:0-3722 GCF_039527695.1 Kitasatospora putterlickiae | reverse complement strand
GACCACCGCGCCCCCAGCGCACCCGGGGCCACGCGCACCCGGGGCCGGCCGCGCACAAACGCCGCGCACGGAGGCCGCGGGCGGACAGATCCTCGCGAGCGGATAACCCCTTGAGGATTAATCCTTGAAGAGGACAATCCGGACATCGCTTTGCCGCCACGCTACAATGTCAAAGGCGCATCAAGATCCGCGCCACAGGGCGAGCCGGGAAGTCTGGTCGGCGATGCACCACCGGTGCATCCACACACCGTCCCCTCGCCCCCAGGAGGCCGCGCGTGGCCAGCCAGCCGCCCGTTCACGAGCCGACGCCCCAGCGCCGCCAGTTCCTCGGCAGGCTGCCGCTCCCCGAGCGGAACTTCATCACCGACGCCCTGCGCACCGAGACGGTCGGCGGCGTCCTGCTGCTCGCCGCGGCCGTCGTCGCGCTCATCTGGGCCAACGTCTGGCCGGCCGCCTACCAGTCCGTCCTGAACTACACCGTCGGCCCCTCCGCCCCGCTCCACCTCGACCTCACCCTGGGCACCTGGGCCAAGGACGGGCTGCTGACGATCTTCTTCTTCGTGGCCGGCATCGAGCTCAAGCGCGAGTTCGTGGCGGGCGAGCTGCGCAACCCCCGCGCGGCGATGCTCCCCGTCATCGCCGCCGTCTGCGGCGTGGTGCTGCCCGCCGTCCTGTACACCGTCGTCAACGCGGGCCCCGGCGGCCACCCGAGCGGCTGGGCCGTCCCGACCGCCACCGACATCGCCTTCGCCCTCGGTGTGCTCGCCGTGGTCGGCAGCCACCTGCCCTCCGCGCTCCGTGCCTTCCTGCTCACCCTCGCGGTGGTGGACGACCTGATCGCGATCCTGATCATCGCGGTCTTCTACAGCTCCGGCATCAAGTTCTGGGCGCTCGGGCTGGCCTTCGCCGGGCTGCTGCTGTTCTGGTTCCTGCACCGGCGCGGGGTGCACGGCTGGTACCTGTTCGTCCCGCTCGCCTTCGTGACCTGGGCGCTGATGCACGAGAGCGGCGTGCACGCCACGGTGGCGGGCGTCGCGATGGGCCTGATGCTCCGCTGCCACCGGGTGGGCGATGAGAAGCAGTCCCCCGGCGAGCACATCGAGCACCTGGTCCGACCGCTCTCGGCCGGGGTGGCCGTGCCGGTCTTCGCGCTGTTCGCGGCCGGGGTGGGGCTCTCCGGTTCGGCGCTGCGCGAGGTGTTCACCGAGTCCGCCCCCCTCGGCATCGTGATCGGCCTGGTGGTCGGCAAGTCCGTGGGCGTCTTCGGCGGCACCTGGCTGACCGCCCGTTTCACCCGCGCCGAGCTGAATCCGCAGCTCAAGTGGGCCGACATGTTCGCCGTCTCGGTGCTGGCCGGCATCGGTTTCACCGTCTCGCTGCTGATCGACGAACTGGCCTTCCCGGACGACCAGGCGCTCGCCGACCGGGCCAAGGCGGCCGTTCTGGTGGGCTCGCTGATCTGCGCGCTGGCCGCCACCGTGCTGCTGAAGCTGCGCAACCGGCACTACCGCGCGCTGTGCGAGGAGGAGGACCGCGACCTCGACGGCGACGGCATCCCGGACGTCTACCAGCTCGACGACCCGGCCTGGCAGGCCCGGATGGCCGGACGCGCGCGGGAAGCGGAGGCGCGGCAGGCCGACGCGGGCCCGACACGCCCGGCCGTCGAACACCGTGACGAAGGCCGCGGCGGAGCCCGCTGAGCACCGCGCCGGAGCCCTCTGAGCGGCCCACCCGCCGGAACACGTCCCTCCGGCGGGGCCCCCGGAGTGGTGTCCGCTCGTCCGGTAGGGGCATGATTCTGAACTGTCGACAGTCCACCGGAAGAGGAGAACCGCTGATGCCCGCAGGAGCCGCAGACCCGTCCAGCAACGGCCGGGCGCCCTACGAGGGCGAGCGTTCGGTGGGGCAGCTGTTCGCCGCGGCCACCGCCGACCTGTCCGCACTGGTCCACGACGAGATCGCGCTCGCCAAGGCCGAGATCCGCGCCGACGTCAAGCGCGGCGTCTCCGGCGGTGTCTCGCTGGGCGTCGCGGGCGTGATCGCGCTGGCCGCCGTCCCGATGCTGAGCGCCGCCGCGGCGTTCGGCATCCACGCGCTGGGCCTGTCGCTCGGGTGGTCGTTCCTGATCGTGGCCGGCGCGTACCTGCTGCTGGCCGTGCTGCTGGGCCTGCTGGCGCTGCGTTCGTTCAAGAAGATCGAGAAGCCGGTCCGGACCATCGAGGGTGCGCAGAAGACCGCCGACGTGCTGAAGAACGCGCGGCCGCGTCCCGCCACCAAGGAGGAGATCGACCGCGCCCTGGGCCGCATCCCGTAGGCCCCCTCGCACGCCAGGGGCGCGCCGGGAACGCGCCAGGCACGCGCCGGGGACTTCGCGGGAATCGTGCGCCCGGTGCGCGGCGGCCCGGAACGGGGCGAGTGCGAGTGCCGGGCGCGTGTCCGGCGCGCGGATGTGACACGCTCTCGGTATGTCGCTCGACCAGAAGCCCGTGCCCGCGCAGCCGTCCGCCAGCTCCGGCCTCAGCGCCTCCGGCGACGCCCAGGACACGCCCCCGGCCGCCTGGGACGTCCGGCAGGCCGGACCGTGGATCCACCGCGACCTCGCCGCCAACGGCGCGCGGTTCCACATCGCCGAACTCGGCGAGGGCCCGCTGGTCCTGCTGGTGCACGGCTGGCCCGAGTACTGGTGGGCCTGGCGCCACCAGCTGACCGCGCTGGCCGCCGCCGGCTACCGCGCCGTCGCGGTGGACCTGCGCGGCATCGGCGGCAGCGACCGCACCCCGCGCGGCTACGACCCGGGCAACCTCGCGCTGGACATCACCGGGGTGATCCGCTCCCTCGGCGAGGACCGGGCGCACCTGGTCGGCCACGCCTCCGGCGGCACGCTGGCCTGGGTGGCGGCCGTGATGCGGCCCTCGGTGATCCAGAGCCTCACCGTGGTCTCCGCCGCGCACCCCCGTGACCTGCGCCGGGCGCTGCTCACCGACCGCAAGCAGATGGCCGCCTTCGAGCACGTGCTGGGCTTCCAGCGGCCGTGGATACCGGAGCGCCGTCTGGTGGCCGAGGACGCCGCGCTGGTCGGCCGCTACCTGGACGCCTGGACCGGCCGCAACCAGCTGGACCGCACGACGGTGGCCGCGTACCGGCAGGCGATCCAGATCCCCAGCACCGCGCACTGCTCGATCGAGCCCTACCGCTGGCTGCTGCGCTCGATGGCCCGGCCGGACGGCATCCAGTTCGCCCGCCGGATGAAGAAGCCGATCACCGCGCCCACCCTGCACGTCCAGGGCGCGGCGGACCCGGTGCTGCTGTCGCACACCGCGCTGGGCGGCGGCGAGTACGTCGCCGCGCCGTACCGCTGGCGGCTGCTGCCGGGGGTCGGGCACTTCCCGCACGAGGAGGCGCCGGAGCAGTTCACCACCGAACTGCTGGACTGGATCGGCCGGCACAAGGACTGAAGGACCAACGGCCTCCCCCGGACGAGGGCACGGGGCCGGGGGTCCCGCCGCCCGGATGGGCGAACGGGGCCGAAGGTCCCAACTCCCTTGATATGACGTTCATATGACAAACGCATAGGCCGCGTTGGTGGCCCACCGGGCGGTTACCCCCGTCGGCCCAGGGGCATCCATTGCGGTATGACCTGGATGCCCGATCGCGGCGGCGCCCCGCGCGGCCGACAGCACAGCAACAGCCCTCAGCGTTCCGCCCACCGTCCCGAGTGGGCG
>NZ_BAAAKJ010000180.1:26535-27319 GCF_039527695.1 Kitasatospora putterlickiae | reverse complement strand
GCACCTGGTGGTGGAAGTCGCGCCAGACCAGCTGCCGGACGAACGCCTCGGCCTCGCGCAGCGCCTCCGACCCGCCCGCCGGGGCGGCGAACACGCCCCCGTACGCGGCCAGGTAGCAGGCGCCGAGCAGGAGTTGGGCCGCCGCCACCGGATCGGCGTCCCGGCTGACCAGATCGGCCCGCTGGGCTCGCCGCAGGTAGTCGGCCAGCAGCTCGGCGGCCCGGTGCGGCCCCGCGTTGTTGGCCCGCATCCACTCCCGGTGGCGGTCGAGCAGCTTGGGCTCGGCGAAGACGGAGAGCAGCATCGGCATCGACTCGCGGTAGAACGCGAGCGCCTCCTCGGCCACCTGTTGCAGCGCCGCCCGCACCTCGCCCTCGCTGGTGACCTCCTCCGGCAGCGCCCGCAGCACCGGCAGCAGGCCGGGCAGCCGCTCGGCGAGGACGGCCAGGAAGACGTCCTCCTTGCTGCGGAAGTGGCGGTAGATGGTGCCCTCGGAGCAGCCCGCCACCTCGGCGATCTCCTTGGTGGTGCAGCGGGCCAGGCCGAGGTCCCGGATCACCCGCTCGGCGGCGTCGACGATCTGCTCGCGCATACTCATGAAGGCTCCGAGGGGACGGGGCGGCCGGTTGCGGACCGGGCCGCGGCTGCGGAGGGGTACCCGAAGGATAGCGCGCAGGTGAGTGCCCGCTCACAGGTTTCGACGAGCACGCCGGCCCCACCGCCCGCGGAGGGCGACGGGGCCGGCGCGGGAGTCGGCGGCACCGGTCAGCGAGGCGGCCCGGTA
>NZ_BAAAKJ010000180.1:16335-26489 GCF_039527695.1 Kitasatospora putterlickiae | reverse complement strand
CGGTCAGCGAGGCGGCCCGGCGGGCCCGCCCGGTCCGGGCGGCGGCCCGACCAGTCGCACGCCGAGCGGCTCCAGCGCGCCGAGCAGCCGGGCGAAGTCCGGCGGGCCCTGGGGCGGCGGCGGCAGCTCCAGGCGGGTGGCGGGCTCGCCGGTCCGGAAGAACCACTCCTCGAACCCGGCCGGGGTGCCCAGCACCAGGAACCGGGTCCCCTCGGTCTCCACCCGGTACTGGTGGGCGATGCCGCGCGGCGCGAAGACCGTCGCGCCGGGGCCGACCTTGTGCTCGTCGTCGCCGATCCGCAGCACCATCTCGCCTTCCTGGACGATGAAGAACTCGTCCTCGCGGGTGTGCAGGTGGACCGGCGAGGCGTAGCCGGCCGGGGACAGCTGCTCGGCGAGCCAGAACTGCCCGTTGGTCTCGGCGCCGGTCGCCTTGAACGTGAGCAGCGCGCCCACGTGCCAGATGGCGCGCCCCTCGTCGGGCTGCTTCACGAACGGTTGGGACGTCACTCGGTTCCTCCTCGGTCGGCGGGCCCGCGACCGGGCCCGGCAGCACAGCGGTACGGAAACTGATGGTTCGTCACTTAACTGGTCAGGCCGCGCTGCGCACCAGCCCGGTGGCGCGCACGGCGGCCGCCACCTGCTCCGGCCCGGGGGCGAAGGCGTCCTCCAGCTCGGGACTGAACGGCACCGGCGCGTGCGGCCCGGTGACCATCCTGACCGGCCCGCGCAGTGCGGCGAAGCGGTCCTGCGCGACCTGCGCGGCGATGTCGGTGGCCAGGCTGCAGCGGGGGTGGGCCTCGTCCACCACGACCAGCCGCCCGGTCCGCTCCACGCTGCCGTAGATGGTCGAGGTGTCCAGCGGGGACAGCGTCCGCGGGTCGATCACCTCGATCTGCACGCCCTCGGCGGCGAGTTGCTCGGCGGCGGCGAGCGCGACCGAGACCATCCGGCCGATCGCGACCACCGTGCAGTCCGTGCCGGGCCGGACCACCTTGGCCGAGCCGAACGGGATCGCGTACGGCTCCTCGGGCACGCCGCCGGGCACGAAGTAGAGCATCTTGTGCTCCAGGAACAGCACCGGGTCGTCGTCCACCAGGGCCTGCGCCATCAGCCCCTTGGCGTCGTACGGGCTGGACGGCGCGACCACCTTGAGGCCGGGCAGGTGGACGAAGAGCGGGTGCAGCGCCTGCGAGTGCTGGGCGCCGCGACGCAGGCCGGTGCCCCACATCGCGCGCAGCACCAGCGGCACGGAGATCCGGCCGCCGGCCATGTAGCGCAGCTTGGCGGCCTGGTTGGCGATCTGGTCGAAGCAGACGGTGGCGAAGTCGACGAAGAGCAGGTCGACCACCGGGCGCAGGCCGGTCGCGGCGGCGCCGACCGCGGCGCCGACGAAGGCGGCCTCGGTGATCGGCATGTCGAGCACCCGGTCCGGGAATTCGAGGTGCAGGCCCTTGGTCGGGCCCCAGGCGTTGGTGCTGTCCTCGCCCATGAGGACCACCGAGCGGTCGAAGCGCATCTGCTGGGCCAGTGCCTCGCCGATCGCCTGCTGGTACGTGATGGTGCGCACGTGGATCCCTCCTCCGGGGCGGGTCAGCGGGTGTAGACGTGGTCGAGCAGGCCGCGCGGGTCGGCGGTGAACGGCTCGGCGGCGGCCGTAACGGCGGCCTCGACGAGCGCGGCGGCGTCCCGGTCGATCCGGTCGAGCTCGAAGGCGGCGGGTCCGGGCACGGTGCCGTCGGCGATCCGGGAGCGGAGCAGCAGCAGCGGGTCGGAGTCGTTGCGCAGCCGTTCCGGGTCGGCGCCGGGGCGGTAGGACTGGTCGTCCCACAGCTCCATGTGGCCGTGGAAGCGCTCGGCCCGGAACTCCAGCACGGTCGGCCCCTCGCCGGCCCGGGCGCGGCGCACGGCCTCGGTGGTGGCGGCGTGCACGGCGAGCACGTCGTAGCCGTCGACCACCGCGCCGGGGATCCCGAAGCCGGCCGCGCGCTGGGCCATGTCGGTGCCGGAGAAGTGCCGGTCGGCGGGGGTCGCCTGGGCGTAGCCGTTGTTCTCGACGGCGAAGACGACCGGCAGGTCGAGCATCCGGGCCAGCACCAGGCTCTCCAGCACCGCGCCCTGGTTGGCGCCGCCGTCGCCGGTGAAGGCCACCGCGACCTGCCCGGTGCCATGCTGACGGGCCGTCAGAGCGGCGCCGCAGGCGAGCGGGACGCCGCCGCCGGCCAGGCCGTTGGCACCGAGCATGCCGCGGTCGAAGTCCGCGATGTGCATCGAGCCTCCCTTGCCGCCGCAGATCCCGTCGGGGCGGCCGTGCAGTTCCTTCATCATCGCCTCGACGTCGCAGCCCTTGGCGATCGCGTGGCCGTGGCCGCGGTGGGTGCTGGCGAGGTAGTCGTCGGGGGCGAGGGCCGCGCACACGCCCGCGGCGACGGCCTCCTGCCCGCTGTAGAGGTGGACCGCGCCGGGGAGGTTCTTCGCGAGGCCGTGCAGGCGGTCCTCGAAGGCCCGGATCACGCTCATCGTCCGGTAGATCTCGGCGATCTGATCGAGCGTCAGATCGGTGGTGCGGGATGTGCCCATGGGTCGCCTCCTCGGCTCTCCGGGGGACGCCGGCGGGGCGCCGCGCGCCTCGTTCGCCGGTCGTGCTCGTGGCCCGACTCCATGAGGGTAAGTGCTCACTCACATGGGTGCAACCAAGTGTCCGAATCCGTCACGGCCCACTCCCCCACCTCGCTCTCCTACCCTTGCGCCCCGTGCAACGGCGCGCCTAAGGTCTTGTCCCGGGTGGATTGGGATCACGGCATTCAAACGTACGACGGACCGATACTGCGGGGCCCGTCGCGCCGATTTTCGGACATGCCCGAGGAATTCCATTTCCCCGCGCCAGGAAACGCCCGTGCACAGTGGGTCAGACGCGAGCGACGGGGGGATCTCAGGAACCATGCTGGACCAGATAATAAAATCCTCCGGCAGGGCCGACCGAAGACCGACCAACCTGGCCGTGGGCGGCGCGGCGGCGCTCACTACGCGCGGTGAACGGAACACCTCCGACCGCATCGGCCGGCTGGTGAGCAGCCTGCTGGGACTGGTCACCGGCCTCGGCGCGGCCGGACTGCCGCCGGCCCAGTTACGCCGGCCGGCGCCCGCCTCGGCCGCCGACGGAGGGCCCGGCTGTCCGACCACCGCCGCCCGGCTCGACGAACGACGCCGCCTCAGACGGGAGTTGCACGACTCACTGGCTCCCCGGTTGGCCGCCCTGCACATGCGGATGGAGCTGGCCGCCCTCAACCTGAGCGACGATACCCAGCAGGCCCCGGCCCTGCTCACCCAGGCCCGGGAGGACGTCAGCGCCGCCATCGCCGACGTCCGCCAGGTGATCCGGGACCTCGACCGCTCGGAGCCCCGGACCGTCGAGTCGGCCGGGACGCTGCGCCAGTTCCTGGACCGGCAGGTCCGCGCCTTCGAAGAGGCGGGGGCCGGCCGGCTGCGGTTCGTCACGGAGTTGCCGACCGTCCTGGACGATTTCCCGGCCGACGTCCAGACCGAATTGAAGAGAATCTCCGGCGAGGCCGTCGCCAATGTCGCCCGGCACGCCCGGGCGTCGGTCTGCCGGATCTCCGCCTCGGTCGGCAGGAGCGGCCTCGATCTCTCGATCGAGGATGACGGGGTCGGCTTTTCCGCGGACGCGGTCCGCGGAATCGGACTTCCGTCGATGTGTGTCCGCACCAAAGAACTCGGCGGCGTTTTCTCGGTGGTCGCCCGGGCCCCGCACGGCACCGCGGTCCGGATCCGGCTGCCCCACTCGGCGCTGGTCGGCGGCACCGACCGGCTCGGCTGATCCACCCCGGCCCCCGCCCTCCCCTCCCCGGGGCCGCGGCGGGTTCCGTGCCCGACCGACCCGTACCCGCACCCGGTCTCCCGCGCGTCCCCCGTGTTCCCTCCCCTCCGTTAGGAGCCCCCATGGACCCGGCCGTGCCTCCAAACCTCCGCATCCTGGTCGTCGACGACCACGAGCTGTTTCGGGCGGGTTTGCGCCAACTCCTGGACCGTGTCGACTCGCTGACGGTGGTCGGGGAGGCGACCGACGGGGCGGACGTGCTCTCCGCCGTCGAGCGGCTCGCGCCCGACGTCGTGCTGATGGACATCTCCATGCCCGGCACCGACGGCATCGAGGCGACCCGGACCCTGCTCGCCCGCCACCCCAGGGTCGCGGTGGTGATGCTGACCGCCGACGACAACGACGACTCCATCGTGGCGGCCGTCCGGGGCGGGGCCCGGGGCTACCTGGTCAAGGGCGCCGGCCTGGACGACGTCCGCCGGGCGATCACCGCGGTCAGCCAGGGCGGGGCGCTGTTCGGCCCGGAGGCCGCCGCCCATCTGCTGGCGCAGGTCCGCCGGCCGGCCCCCGAGCGCGAGCCGTTCCCCGACCTCACCCCCCGTGAGATGGCGGTGCTCACCATGCTCGCGGACGGCCGCAACAACGCGCACATCGCCAACGAGTTCGGGCTCTCGATGAAGACGGTGCGCAACTACCTCTCCCGGATCTTCAGCAAGCTCCAGGTCGCGGACCGCGCCGAGGCGGCCGTCCGGGCCCGGCGCGCCGGCCTCGGCAGCTGAGCCGGGCGGGCCACCGGACCGGTCAGCGCTCCAGCAGCCGCGCCCACAGCTCCTCCTCGTACCGGGTCAGCGGCGCGGGCCGCGCGCCGGCCCGTTCCGGATGCCACTGCGGCACCTCCGGCGGGGGGAGCGGCTCCTCCGCCCCGCGCGCCCCCGGCAGGGCGTCCGGCGAGGTGGGCGCGCCCATCGCCACCCCGAGCCAGAACAGCCCGTCCACCAGGTAGCAGCCGGTCCGTCGCGCCCAGCGGCGCAGCGGGAGACGGCGGCGGGCACGGCGCAGGGCGGTTCGCATCGGAGGGCCTCCGGCGGGACGGGTGGCGGGGGAAGCGGTGCTACGGCCATCGTGCGGACCGGCCGTCCCATCGTCATGGGTCGGGAATCCCCGACACGCTGGGAACCTTTCCCGCCCCGTCCCCGGTCACCGGCCGCCGCCCCGGGGACGGATGCGCGGCACCCGGCGCGCGCCTCCCGGCCGGTGGCGCGCGCCGGTTCGGCGACCGGTCAGGCGGTGGCCGGGACGAGCACGATCTTCCCGGTGACGGCCGCGCTCTCCATCGCGCGGTGCGCGTCCGCCGCCTCCTCCAGCGGCATGGTGCGGCCCACCCGCGGCTTGACCCGCCCCTTCCGCAGCAGTTCCAGCACGGTCGCGAGGTCCTGCTGGTACGCGGCCGGGTGGGACTTCTCCAGGCTCCAGGCGTTGTAGAACAGCGTCCGCTTCCCGTCCGGGACGAGCTTCGGCAGCACGATGCCGCCCAGGAACCCCTGGGCACCGGTCAGCAGGTCCCGCTGGTCGGTGCCGCGCAGCGCGGCGTTCTGGCCGAAGCCGACCATCACGCCGCCGCGCCGCACCGCCTGGTACGAGCGCAGGAAGTGCCGGCCGCCGATCGGGTCGAAGACCGCGTCCACCGCGCCGCCCGGCAGGCCGCGCACCACCCGCAGGAAGTCCCCGGCCCGGTCGACCGGGTGCCCGCCGAGCGCCTGCACCTGCTCGGCCCGGGCGGCGGAGCAGGTGCCGTACACGGTGACCCCGGCGAGCGCGGCCAGCTCCAGGAAGGCGGTGCCGACGCCGCCGGACGCGCCGTGCACCAGCACCGTCCCGCCGCGCCGGACCCCGGCCACCCGGTGCAGCATCTGCTGGGCGATGAAGTAGTTGAGGGCGAGCGCCGAGGCCTCCACCGGATCGACCCCGTCGGGCAGCGGGACCAGCCGGTTGGCGGCGACGAACGCGTACTCCGCGTAGCCCCCGCTGCGCACCAGCGCGACCACCCGCCGGCCCGGTTCGGGGGCCCTGGTGCCCGGTCCGACCTGGTCGACCACCCCCACCAGGTCGTATCCGGGGGTGAAGGGGCGCTTGGGCCCGCCGGGGATGACGCCGGCACGGAGCAGAATGTCACCGTAGGAGACGCCGGCGGCGAGCACCCGGACCCTGACCTGACCGACGGTCGGGGCCGGGAGTTCGTCGCTGGACAGCCGCAGGACCCCGGCTCCGCCGAGCCTCGGCACACTCACATGGCGATACCTCATCGTGGCCTCCGCGTGGAGAGATGTCGTTGGTGGGAGTGGCGCCGGTCCTCCTCGGGGGCGGCGCGGGAGGCGGTCCGGGCCGGACCGTTCCCTGCCCCCGCATTTTTATATAGACTGAGTGTACAATGAATGTCATAGCACCCGCCTCAGGAGACGTCAACAGCCCATGAGCCCACGCCAGTACCGAGCCGGCCAACGCCAGGTAGCCGCCGAACAGACCCGCACCCGCATTCTGGAGGCGGCCTGCGAGCTGCTGACCGGGGAGAAGGGCCCGGCCTCGTTCAGCATGGACGCCGTCGCCAAGACCGCCGGAGTGGCGCGGATGACCGTCTACTACCAGTTCGACTCGAAGACCGGCCTGCTGGAGGCGCTCTTCGACGATCTGGCCCAGCGCGGCGGAATGGCCGGGATGCCCGCCGCGTTCATGGCGCCCAGCGGCCGGGAGGCGCTCACCGCCGTCCTCGACGTGCTCACCGGCTTCTACGCCTCCGGCCGGATCGCCCTGCGGCGGCTGCGCGGCCTGGGCATCCTCGACCCGGAGCTCGACACCGCGCTGCAGAGCCGCGGCGAGCGGCGGCGCGGCGGCCTCCAGGTGGTGCTCGGGCGGCTGCTCGCCGACCGCGACGCGGAGGTCGGCGAGGCCGAACTCGACGAGCTGGTGGAGCTGCTCTTCATGCTGACCAGCTTCGAGACCTTCGACCTGCTGGCCGGCCCGGACGGCGACAGCGGGGCGGTGGCCCGCCGGATCGAGGAACTGATTCTCGCCGTTCTCGACCGCCGGCTCACGGCCGCCTGACGGCCGGACACCCCCCGCGCCGCGGCGCACCCCCCTGACGCACCACCCGTCGCGCGGCGACCCCCCTCCGGTCGCCCCACGACGCCCGGCGGCGCGGCGGCCTTCCTCCCCAGGACACCGCCGCGCCGCCTTCCCTTTTCCTCACGAGCCCACCGGCCCGCTCGGTCGCGACCGGTCCGCCACGCCTCCCGGCGCCGCGCCCCGTCGCCCTCCCCCGGCCGGGACGGCCTCACCCCGGAGCACCACCAACGGGGCCGGACCGTCACCGCACCGGAGCAGTCATCAGGCGCCTCAGGCCGCCTCCGCCTCCGACTCGTGGCCGGCGGAGCGGCGCGGACGCTGCCTCGGCAGGATCACGCTGGCCGCGACCAGCCAGATCAGACCGCCGAAGCGGGCGATCGGCAGGAAGAACCCGAGGCTGGTGGAGAGCAGCGCCAGGGTGCCGAGCACGCCGATCCCGGCGAGCACCAGACCGGCCCAGGCGAAGCCCTTCGGCCCGAAGCCGAGCAGCAGCATCGGCACCGCCACGCCCGCCAGCATCACCGCGAACGGCACGACGTGCCCGGGACCGCCGGAGGCGAAGGTGAGGTCCGCCAGCGAGCGGGCCAGCGGCGCGTCGCCGAGGTCCCCGGCCCGCGAGGCGGTCCAGACGGTGAGCCCGCACAGCGCCATCGACGCGGCGGAGAGCACCCCGGAGACCAGCGCGATGCCGGGGCCGGGGGCGACCACGCCGAGCCGGCGCAGCCGCTGGTAGACGATGGCGGCCCAGACCGCGAGCGGCACCGAGGCGCCGAACTGCAGCGTGCCCGCGACCTTCGCGGCGGTCGCGTGGTCCTGGTAGTAGGCGAGCGTGTCGGCCGCCGAGTCGGTGGGCAGCGGGGTCTGCCGGGCCAGCACGATGGACACCACCATCAGTGCCGCGAACGCCACTGCGGGCAGCAGCAAGGGGGGTCCTGACTGCTGGCGCCGGGCGGAGGCGGCCGGCACCGCGGATGTCGTGGTCATGAGGGGCGCTCCAGTCGAGAACGGGGGTGGTCCGAGCCGTCGGGGCCGGTCAGGGCCGCCGGGGGCTCGCTACGGCCGCGTCGGGGCCAGGGGTCGGCGCCGGACGGATCGACGCCGGCGCCAGTAGTTCCAAAACCAGAATAGTTCACCCCGGGACATCATTGTCCACTGGTATCGTGTTTTCATGACCGAAACTCCCCACCCCGACCCGATCCCGCACACGGGCCCGCAGGGAGCCCAGGTCGCCTTCCTCCTCTCCCAGTTGGGCGAACACGCGAGCCAGGCCTTCGCCCGCCGGGTCGCCGACCTGGACCTCACCCCGGCCCAGGCCGGCCTGCTCCGGACGGTCGCCCTGGCCCCCGGCCAGCACCAGCAGGAGCTCGCCCGGCGGCTCGGCATGTCCCCCAGCCGGTTCGTGGCCTTCATCGACGCCATCGAGGAGCGCGGCCTGGTCGAGCGCCGGCGCAACCCCAAGGACCGCCGGTTCCAGGACCTCTACCTCGCGCCCAAGGGCGAGGAGGCGATGCGCGGGCTGGCCGAGGCGGCGCTCGCCCACGAGGAGGCCGTCTGCGCGGGCCTCGATCCGCAGGAACGTATCGCCTTGGCCGGACTGCTGCGCCGGGTCGCGGAGGCCCAGCACCTCACCGCCGGCGTGCACCCCGGCTACCGGCGGCTCAACCCCAAGCGCGACGGCGCCTGAACCGGACGGGGCCCGAACACGCCGAAGCCCCCGGCCAGGACGGCCGGGGGCTCCGCACGGGGGACGTCAGCCCTTGACGCAGACCACCTGCTTCAGGTGCGCCACGACCTCGACCAGGTCCCGCTGCTGCTCGATCACCTTCTCGATCGGCTTGTACGCGCCGGGGATCTCGTCCACCACGCCCGCGTCCTTGCGGCACTCCACGCCCTTGGTCTGCTCGGCCAGGTCCTGCGTGGTGAACCGCTTCTTCGCGGCGTTGCGGCTCATCTTCCGGCCGGCGCCGTGCGAGGCCGAGTTGAACGACGCCTCGTTGCCCAGCCCGCGCACGATGTACGACCCGGTGCCCATCGACCCCGGGATGATCCCGTAGTCGCCGGATCCGGCCCGGATCGCGCCCTTCCGGGTGACCAGCAGGTCGACGCCGTCGTAGCTCTCCTCCGACACGTAGTTGTGGTGGCAGCTGATCACCTCGTCGAAGGCGACCTTCGCCCGCGGGAACTCCCGCCGGACCACGTCCTGGAACAGCGCCATCATCAGCGCCCGGTTGCGCTTGGCGTACTCCTGCGCCCAGAAGAGGTCCTGCCGGTACGCGGCCATCTGCGGGGTGTCCGCGATGAACACCGCGAGGTCACGGTCGATCAGGCCCTGGTTGTGCGGCAGTGACTGGGCCACGCCCATGTGGTGCTCCGCCAGCTCCTTGCCGATGTTGCGCGAGCCGGAGTGCAGCATCAGCCAGACCGCGCCGGTGTCGTCGACGCACACCTCGATGAAGTGGTTGCCGCCACCGAGCGTCGCCATCTGCTGGGCCGCCCGCTCGCGACGCCACTTCACCTCCGGCGCGACCGCGTCGAACCGCTGCCAGAAGTCGTCCCAGCCACCGGTCGGGACGCCGTGCACCTTCCCCGGGTCGACCGGGGAGCTGTGCAGGCCGCGGCCGACCGGGATGGCCTGCTCGATCCGCGAGCGCAGCCGCGCCAGGTCGTCCGGCAGGTCCTTCGCGGTGAGCGAGGTCTTCACCGCGCTCATCCCGCAGCCGATGTCCACGCCGACCGCCGCCGGGCAGACGGCGCCCCGCATGGCGATCACCGAACCCACCGTCGCGCCCTTGCCCAGGTGGACGTCGGGCATCACGGCGAGCCCGTGCAGCCAGGGCAGCGAACTGATGTTGCGCAGCTGCTGCATCGCCTGGCCCTCGACGGTGGCCGGGTCGGTCCACATCCGGATCGGAACCCGGACGCCGGGTACCTCGGTGTACGACATGGTTCAACGACCTCCAAGGTCGGATGTTTCAAGCCTAGGTGGGTGCCGCGCGAAGGAACCCGGCGCGGCCCGGGGGATGTCTGGGGGTGGCTGCGCTCAGGCGGCCAAGGGGCATCGGGAGGACAGTCTCGGGGAGCGTCCGTAGGTGTGCTCGACCCGCATGGTGACCGCCTCCTCTCCGTGTGTGTACCGGGTGCCGGGGGTTATCTACCCACGCGCGGCACGGCGCTCGCAACACAATTAACACGAAAG
>NZ_BAAAKJ010000180.1:10829-16322 GCF_039527695.1 Kitasatospora putterlickiae | reverse complement strand
CCCCTTCCCCGACCCGAGGGATCAGGCGCTGATCACGGTGACCTCACCGATGCCCAGTTCCCGCACCCGGTCCGCGAACGCGGCCGCGTCGCCGACCAGGACGGTGACCAGACGGTCCGGCGGGAAGGCGTTGACCACGGCCTCGGTGGCGGCGGCGGTCGGCAGTTCGGCCAGCCGCCGGTAGACCTCGGCCTGGAAGTCGTCGGCCAGGTGCTGCTCGACCTGGTCGGCCAGGGTGCCGGCCACCGAGCCCGCCGTCTCGTACTTCAGCGGCGCCACACCGACCAGGAACTGCACCGCCTCCGCGCGCTCCGCGTCGGTGAGCCCCTCGGCGGCCAGCGTGCGCAGGATGGTCCAGGTGTCGGCCAGCGCCGGGGCGGTGGAGGCGGTGTCCACCGAGCCGCTGATCGCCAGCAGGGCGCGCCCGCTGCCGTCGGCGGCCGAGCGCAGCGGCTGGGCGAAGGCCCGCACGCCGTAGGTGTAGCCCTTCTCCTCGCGCAGCACCCGGTCCAGCCGGGAGGTGAGGGTGCCGCCCAGGCAGTAGGTGCCGAGGATCTGCGCGGCCCAGTCCGGGTCGTGCCGGTCCGGGCCGATCCGGCCGATCAGCAGCTGGGTCTGCACCGAGCCGGGACGGTCCACGATGACCACCCGGCCGGTGTCGTCGGCGGTCACCGGCGCGTGCGCGCTCGGCTCGGCCGGCGAGCCCTTCCAGGCGCCCAGGGTGGACTCCAACAGGGCCGGCAGGTCGACGCCGGTGAGGTCGCCGACCACCACGACGGTGGTGGTGGCGGGCCGCACGTGCGCCTCGTAGAAGGCCCGGACGGCGGCCCGGTCGATCGTCTTGACCGTCTCGGCGGTGCCTGCCCGCGGGCGCGACAGCCGGTCGGCGCCGTCGAACAGCTCGGCGTACAGCGCCTTGGCGGCCCGCCGGGCCGGGTTGGCCTGCTCGTGCACGATCTCGTCCAGCCGGTTGGCGACCAGCCGCTCGATCTCGTCCTCCGGCAGCGCCGGGCTGCCCAGCGCGGCGGCCAGCAGGTCCAGGCCGCGGGCCAGCCGGGAGGCCGGGACCTCCAGCGAGACCCGGATGCACGGGTGGTCGGCGTGCGCGTCCAGGGTCGCGCCGGCCCGCTCCAGCTCGGCCGCGAACTCCTCGGCGGTGAGCGTGTCGGTGCCCTCGCTGAGCGCCCGGGCCAGGATCGAGGCGACGCCGTCGACGCCCTCCGGCTCGGCCGCGAGCGGCGCGTCGAGCAGCACGTCGACGGCCACCAGCTGCTGGCCGGGGCGGTGGCAGTGCAGCACCGTGACGCCGTTGCCGAGCGCGGCGCGCTCCGGCGCCGGGAACGCCCACGGGCTGGGGGTGCCGGGCTGGGGCTGGGGGTGGAAGGTCATGGCGGGGACGTACTCGGTGCTCATACGGCGGCGCCCTCCTCGTCGGTCTCGGCGGTGGCGGCGGTGTCGTCGGCGGTGTCCTCGGCCGGGGTCGGCTCGTACACCAGCACCGCCCTGTTCTGCGGGTTCAGCCGCGCCGCGGCGACCGCCCGCACCTCCTCGGCGGTGACGTCGAGGACCTTGGGCAGGGCGTCGTTCAGCAGCTTCGGGTCGCCGAACAGCACGGCGAAGCGGCAGAGCTCGTCGGCTCGGCCGGCCACCGTGGTGAGCCGGTCCAGCCATTCGCGCTCGATCTGCGCCTGGGCGCGCTCCAGCTCGGCCGGGGTCGGGCCGTCGGCGGCGAACCGGGCCAGCTCCTCGTCGACGGCCGTCTCGATCTGCTCGACGGTGGCGTCGCCCGAGGTCTTGACGTCCAGCCAGCCCAGGCTCGGCGCGCCGGACAGCCGCAGCAGGCCGAAGCCGGCCGCGCCGGCGGTGCGGTCCCGGCGGACCAGCCGGTTGTACAGCCGGCTCGACTCGCCGCTGCCGAGGATGGTCAGCGCCAGGTCGGCGGCGTCCGCCTCGCGGGTGCCGTCGTGCGGCAGCCGGTAGGCGGCCATCAGCGCGCGGGACGGCACGTCCTCGCGGATCAGCTCGCGCAGCTCGCGGCCGATCGACTCCGGCAGGGTGCCGTCGCGCGGCGGCTGCTTGCCGTCGTGCGCGGGGATGCTGCCGAAGTACTTCTCCACCCACGCGATGGTCTGCTCCGGGTCGATGTCGCCGACCACCGAGAGCACCGCGTTGTTCGGCGCGTAGTAGGTGCGGAAGAACGCCCGGGCGTCCTCCAGGGTGGCCGCGTCCAGGTCGGCCATCGAGCCGATCGGGGTGTGGTGGTACGGGTGGCCGTCCGGGAAGGACAGCGCGGTCAGCTTCTCGAACGCGGTGCCGTAGGGCACGTTGTCGTACCGCTGGCGGCGCTCGTTCTTCACCACGTCGCGCTGGTTCTCCATCGACGTCTCGTCGAGGGCCGCCAGCAGCGAGCCCATCCGGTCCGCCTCCAGCCAGAGCGCGAGCTCCAACTGGTGGGCCGGCATGGTCTCGAAGTAGTTGGTGCGCTCGAAGCTGGTGGTGCCGTTGAGCGAACCGCCGGCGCCCTGGACCAGCTCGAAGTGACCGTTGTTGGAGACGTTGGCGGAGCCCTGGAACATCAGGTGCTCGAACAGGTGGGCCAGCCCGGTGCGGCCCTTCACCTCGTGCCGGGAGCCCACGTCGTACCAGAGGCAGACCGCGGCCACCGGGGTCAGGTGGTCCTCGGAGAGGACGACGCGCAGGCCGTTGGCCAGGCGGTGCTCGGTGATGGCGATGCCTCGCTGGGAGGCGGGGGCCGGGTTGGCCATGCGCTCGGGTCCTTCCCGTCGTCGAAGTCGGGGTTCGTGTGGCGTCCCCCATTGTGGTGCAACGCGCGAACGGCGCGGACGTGTCCGCGCGGAAGCGGCGTTCGCCAGGGGCGGAAGAGGGGCGCTGGCCGGGACTGTCATCGGGAGGGTCCACAATGGGGGCGCCGAGCCCTGTTGACAGAACCGCCGACAGCTCCGGCCAAACCGCGCCGACGAGACGTGGACGAGACGCAAGCGAGACGTAAGGGAGCCCCGCCGCGATGGCCCGCCGCAGTTCGCAGACCCCGCCCCCCGGAGACTTCGAGGAGCGCATCCTCGACGTCGACGTCGTGGACGAGATGCAGGGCTCGTTCCTCGAGTACGCCTACTCCGTCATCTACTCCCGGGCCCTCCCGGACGCCCGCGACGGCCTCAAGCCGGTGCACCGCCGCATCCTGTACCAGGCCAACGAGATGGGCCTGCGCCCGGAGCGCGGCCACGTCAAGTGCGCCCGCCTGGTCGGCGAGGTGATGGGCCGGCTGCACCCGCACGGCGACGCCTCCATCTACGACTCGGTCGTCAGGATGGCCCAGCCGTTCTCCATGCGGCTGCCGCTGATCGACGGCCACGGCAACTTCGGCTCGCTCGGGAACGACGACCCGCCGGCCGCGATGCGCTACACCGAGTCCCGGCTCACCGCCGCCTCGATGGCCATGGTCGAGTCGATCCACGAGGAGACCGTCGACTTCGGGCCCAACTACGACGGCAGCGAGCAGGAGCCGCTCGCGCTCCCGGCCGCCTTCCCCAACCTGCTGGTCAACGGCGCCACCGGGATCGCCGTCGGCATGGCCACCAACATGCCGCCGCACAACCTCTCCGAGGTCGTCGCCGCCGCCCGCCACCTGATCAAGCACCCGAACGCCGACCTCGACACCCTCATGCGGTTCGTCCCCGGCCCGGACCTGCCCACCGGCGGACGGATCGTCGGCCTCTCCGGCATCCGGGACGCCTACGAGTCCGGCCGCGGCACCTTCAAGATCCGCGCCACCACGAGCATCGAGGCGGTCACCGCCCGCCGCAAGGGCATCGTGGTCACCGAGCTGCCGTACAACGTCGGCCCGGAGAAGGTCATCTCCAAGATCAAGGACCTGGTCAACGCCAAGAGGCTCCAGGGCGTCGCGGACGTCAAGGACCTCACCGACCGCGAGCACGGGCTGCGCCTGGTCATCGAGGTCAAGAACGGCTTCGTGCCGGAGGCCCTGCTGGAGCAGCTCTACAAGCTGACGCCGATGGAGGAGACCTTCGGCATCAACAACGTGGCGCTGGTCGACGGCCAGCCGCTCACCCTCGGCCTCAAGGAGCTGCTGGAGGTCTACGTCGACCACCGCTTCGAGGTGGTCCGCCGGCGCAGCGACTTCCGCCGCCGCAAGCGCCAGGAGCGGCTGCACCTGGTCGAGGGCCTGCTGGTCGCGCTGGTCGACATCGACGAGGTCATCGCGATCATCCGGTCCAGCGACAACGCCGCCCAGGCCAAGGAGCGCCTGATGGAGCGCTTCTCGCTGTCCGAGACGCAGACCGCGTACATCCTGGACACCCCGCTGCGCCGGCTCACCCGCTTCGACCGGGTCGAGCTGGAGCAGGAACAGGCCAAGCTGACCTCCGAGATCGCCGACCTGACCGAGATCCTGGAGTCGGACAGCAAGCTGCGCAGCGTGGTCTCCGGCGAACTCGGCGCGGTCGCCAAGCAGTTCGGCACCGAACGACGCACCGTCCTGTTGGAGGCCGGCGCCGCGCCGGCCGCCAACCTGACCGTCCCGCTGGAGGTCGCCGACGACCCGTGCCGGGTGCTGCTCTCCTCCACCGGCCTGCTCGCCCGCACCGCCGACGGCGAGCCGTTCGAGCTCTCCGAGAAGCGCGCCAAGCACGACGTGATCGTCTCCGCGGTGCCCAGCACCGCCCGCGCCGACGTCGGCGTGGTCACCTCGGCCGGCCGGGTCCTGCGACTGCCGGTCATCGACCTGCCGGCTCTGCCGCCCACCCCCTCGCCGACGCTCGCCGGCGGCGCCGCGGTCACCGAGTTCCTCCGGCTGGAGGCCGACGAGCGGGTCCTCGCGCTGACCACCCTGGACGAGTCCTCCCCCGGCCTGGCACTCGGCACCGCGCAGGGCGTCGTCAAGCGGGTGGTCCCCGAATGGCCCGCCAACAAGGACGAGTTCGAGGTGATCGCGCTCAAGGACGGCGACGAGGTGGTCGGCGCGGTCGAGCTGCGCACCGGCGAGGAGGACCTCGTCTTCATCGTCTCCGACGCCCAGTTGCTGCGATACCCCGCCGGACAGGTCCGCCCGCAGGGCCGCCCGGCCGGCGGCATGGCCGGCATCAAGCTCGCGGACGGCGCCCGGGTGCTCTCCTTCACCGCCGTCGACCCGGCCGCCGACGCGGTGGTCGTCTCGGTGGCCGGCGCCTCCGGCACCCTGACCGGCGAGGCCCAGTCCTCCTGGAAGGTCACCCCCTTCGAGCAGTACCCCCGCAAGGGGCGCGCCACCGGCGGCGTCCGCTGCCAGCGCTTCCTGCGCGGCGAGGACGCCCTCGCCTTCGCCTGGGCCGGCCCCGCCCCCGCCCGCGCCGCCACCGCCAAGGGCGCCCCGGTCGACCTCCCCGACCGCGACCCCGACCGCGACCGCTCCGGCACCCCCGTCACCACCCCCATCACCACCGTCGCCGGCCCCGCCTGACCCACCACACCCCCGCA
>NZ_BAAAKJ010000180.1:7070-10822 GCF_039527695.1 Kitasatospora putterlickiae | reverse complement strand
TCCGTTCCCCCCAACCGGAACACCCCCACCAACTTCCCCGCATCGCAAGACTGTTCGCCCCCACTGGGCTAGGTTCGCACCGAGAACGCCCGCCCATCACCAGCCCCGGGGGGAGACGGACCTTTGTCCGACGACTTCAGAATCGACCTGGCCCGCATGCAGACGGTCGCCACCCAACTCGGCGAATGCGGCACCCGCATGAGCGCCGTCGCCAAGCGTCTGGAGAACCTGGGCAAAGGCCGGCAGACCGGAACCGCGCGGCTCGACTCGGCCTGCAAACAGTTCGAGGACGAGTGGCACGGCGGCATCGGCCGGATGGCCAAACTGGCCTCCGGGCTGCGCGAAGGCCTCGACCTCACGCTCAGAAGCTACGGCGGCCACGAGCAGGGCGTCGCCAAGGGATTCGGCGCCACCTGACCGCACCACCGACGGGGGAACAATCACCATGAGCGACCAGAACTGGCCGGGCCTCGGCTTCTGCCCGGCCCCCGGCGATCTCGGTGCGATCGCCCAGATGTACACCGACGTCGACGCGGTGGCCCGTGAACTGGAGGAGCTCCGCCGCTCCCTCGCCGGCATCGGCACCACCGGCGGCGCCTGGGAGGGCGAGGCCGCCCGCGCCTTCGCGGAGAAGCTGGGCGAGCTGCCGAAGTACCTGGACAAGGGCCACCGGTCGATGGCCGCGTGTTCCCTGGCCCTGAAGACCTGGCACACCCAGCTCTCCGGCATGGTCACGGCCGGCCAGGGCATGGAGACCGAGGCGGCCGAGCTACGCCGCCGCCTGGAGTGGCAGGACAAGCAGGCCGCCGACCTCGGCCGCTCCCTGGATGCCCTGGTCCAGCCAGGTGCCCAGGCCCCGGCCGCCGATGTCCTGGAGCGCACCCAGGCCCGGTTCGAGGCCGCCCGCGAGTCCAGCCTCCGCGGCCACCGGCAGCTCGACGAGGTGATCGCCCGTGCCCGCAAACAGCTCGACGACCACCGGCAGAAGGCCGAGACCGCCGCCCGCGCCGTTCAGGAGGCCTCGCGGAACCACCCCCCGGACCCCAACGTGTTCAAACGCCTGCTGGACGGCGTGCAGCACGCCTGGCAGAAGTCCATCGACTTCCTGGTGGACCACGCCGACCTGCTCTCCGAGATCTCGGCCAGCCTGGCGATCGCCGCGCTGACGATCTCCTGGGTCCCCGTCATCGGCCAGGTCGGCGGAATAGCGCTGGGAGGAGCGGCGATGCTCACCAGCGCGGGCGCGCTCATCGGCCACGGCATCGGGAAGTCCCGCGGCAAGGACGTCTCATGGTTGGACATCGGCGTCGATTCGCTCGGCGTCTTCCCTGGTATCGGCGCCATCAAGGGCTTCGCCACCGCCGGAAAGGAAGTGAAAGTCGCCAAGAACCTGAGCTTGGTCCAGAAGGTCCCGGCCTTCGCCAAGGAGTACTCCGGCGCCATCAGGGGGTCAGCCGGCGCCGGGCTCAGGGCCCGGACCGCCGGGTCCGGCAAGGCCCTCTTCGAGATGACCAGCAACCCCCTTTCCACCAAGGGCATCACCGCCGGGCTGAAGAAGTTCGGGGTGATCCCCGAGCCGAGGAACGTCACCCTCCCGGTCAAGGCCTTCGGCATGGAACTCGGCCTGCTCGACCACAAGGGCCCGAACGCGGACCTGGAGCAGGAGCCTGCGCAGCCCGTAGCGCCTCCCTCCGCCTCCCCGTTCCTCCACGCCGTAGCGACCTGAGGAGTCCGTGATGGAGGCGTTCGAACCGCTCCCAATCCCCGGCCGCCTACTGGCCGAGATCCCCGAGGTCGCCGAGGCCGCCCGACAGATCTCCGAGGCGTACGGAATCAACCTCGTCGACGACACCGTCGCACAGGACGTGATCACCCGACACAACCTGGTGAAGGACACCGGGGGTTGGCACGACGAGGTCGGCGGCCTCCTGGTCATCGGCGGCGTGGTCGTCGCCGCCGTCCTCGGCAGCTCGATGGCCTCGCCTCCCGAGTCCGGCCAGATCGCACGGGTCGTGGCGGCCTGCCTGGCGGTACCGCTCGGCATCCTGGTATGGGTGGCCGGGTTCCGCCAGGGAAAGACCAAACGTGAGGCGCTGGCGCACTTCGCCGCGTACACGGCCCTGCTGGAGCTGGCCCGCGACCACGGGACGGTAGTCCCGATCCCCGCCCAGTGGTCGCTGGGACGAGCCGAAGTGTTGGGCGAGCGCCAAGACGACCGGGGCCTCCTGCCCATGGTTCCGGTCGACACCTATGCCCGGCATCCGACGGTGCGGGCCTTCGCCGCCCAGCTCGGCACACGGAACCGCATCGACTACTTCGACGCCGACGCCATCCGGACGCTGCTCACCGAACAGAAGCGGTACTGGGGTCGGGCCGTCTTCCGTCTGAGCACCTCGTTCTGCCTCCTGCTGGCGGCGGTCGGCACCCTCTGGGTGAGCCTGAGCTTGGACACCGAGCCGTCCCTAGCGCGTCCGGGATCCGCCGCCACCGTCCTCCTCGCCCTCGCGGGACTGCTGTTCGTCCTCTCGCTCACCACTGCGGGGCTGGGTGCCGTCACACTTCGCCGGCGAGCTCGCAGCGGCGTCCGCGCACAAGCCGTCGGATATGTCGCGATCCTCGAGTTCGCGCACGAGTGCGGCCTCCCGATACCCGTGCTGCCGTCCTGGCTGGACACGACCGAGAGGTCCAAGAAGTGGAAATGACCATGCCGGCCTCCGCCTCCCCCGACGTACAGATCCGCTTCGTCGTCCCCACGTCGTTCCACGACATCCCTGTCCTCGGCACCGAGGAACAGGTGGCCGAGCGGCTCTGGGAACTGGCGTGCGAGGTCCTGGCCTCGGACCCCGACGAGGTCCGTGCCCGATGGGCCGCCTTGCTCGCTCGGATGATCCCGTCGATGGCCGAGGCCGGGGTGATCTATGCGGGACTCTGCCTGGTGGATGTCGGCGGCCGGCCGAGTACGGCCTCCGTCGTCGCCTCCCTGGCACCTCTCGGCGGCATCGGATCCCAGAACGCCGTGGACACCCTGCTTCCCGCCTTCGCCCGGGCGCGGCCGGCCGCCACGGTCACGGCGATCGAGTTGCCCGCAGGACGCGCTGCGGCGGTGATAGACGGCGTCGTGACGCCGACCGACGGCGGGACGTTCGCCTCCTCGGTCATCCAGGTGCACCTGCCGCTCCCGAACGAGTTTCAGCTGCTCTCGCTGGAGCTGAGCACGCCGTGCGCCGAGGACTGGGAGCTGTACTCGGAGGTGTTCGCCGGCATCGTGCGCAGCGTCCACCTGGAGTTCGCCGACCTCCCCGGTGCGGCCCCCGGGCCGGGGGCCGCACCGGCTCCGGCCCCCGGGGTCGAGGCGAAGGTTCGGGCCGCGTTCGGATGACGGGCAAGGGTAGCCTTACCCGGGTGAGCACCTGTGCGACGCTGTCGCGTGAACTGTCGGAGCCGCTGGCCGCCACCGCGGCGACGGCGACCACCTGGCTGTTGATCGAGCAGAACGGGCCGTGGGGGGCGAAGGCGCTCGGGGAGAGTCACCTGGACCCGGCGGTCGGGCGTGCGCTGGACGAGGCGGCGGCCGGTACCGGGGTCCGGGTGGCGCTGATCCGCCGGCCCGGACGGCACGCGGACTGCCTGCCGACCACGCGGCACGAGGTGATCGTGGCGCACACCGTGCCGGCCCCCGGCCGTAGCTGGGTGCGGCGCTGGGCGGTGGCGGATCCGGCGGAGCTGCTGGCCCTGGACTTCGCGGCGCTGGG
>NZ_BAAAKJ010000180.1:6444-7062 GCF_039527695.1 Kitasatospora putterlickiae | reverse complement strand
GGCGACCACGCCGGCGCCGGCGCGCCGCACGTCGGCGGTCCGCTCGCCCTGGTGTGCACCAACGGCCGGCGGGACCGGTGCTGCGCCCTGCTGGGCCGCCCGCTCGCGGCCGACCTGGCGGCCGCCGGGCACAGCGAGGTGTGGGAGGTGACGCACCTGGGCGGCCACCGTTTCTCCCCCACCATGCTGGTGCTGCCGTACGGCTACGCGTACGGCCGGCTGACCGCCGAGTCCGCCAAGGAGGTACTGGCGGCGACGGCGTCCGGCCACATGGTGCCGGAGTGGTCGCGCGGCTGCTCCGGCTGGGACCGCCCGGGCCAGGCGGCCGATCAGGCGGTGCGGCTGGCCACCGGCGAGACCAGGGCCGACGCGCTCGCCGTGGCCCAGTGGCCGGACGGCGCGGGCCGCTGGCGGGTCGAGGTCCGGCACGAGGACGGCCGGTCCTGGGAGGCCGAGGTGGTCGAGGGGGTCAGCGAGCCGCCCCGCCCGGAGAGCTGCGGCAAGGCGGCGGGCTCCCCGTCCCGGATGGAGGTCGCCTCGCTCCGGGAGCTGTGACGTGCGACGACCCCCGCCGGGGGGGAGAGCGGGGGTCGTCTATCCACGGCCCGACTCGGGGGG
>NZ_BAAAKJ010000180.1:888-6369 GCF_039527695.1 Kitasatospora putterlickiae | reverse complement strand
CGTTCCTCAGCCGATCAGACCGCGCCGGCCCCGGTCAGCGCGCGGACCTCCAGCTCGGCGTACCGGTCCGGGTCGGCCGGCTCGGGCGAGGTGAGGGTGCCGATCCAGCCGGCCAGGAAGCCGAGCGGGATGGAGACGACACCCGGGTTCTCCAGCGGGAACCAGTGGAAGTCCATCCCGGGGAACAGCGCGACCTTGGTACCGGAGACCACCGGTGAGAAGGCCACTAGCACCACCGCCGGAATCAGCCCGCCGTACACCGACCAGACCGCGCCACGGGCGGTGAACCGCCGCCAGAACAGGCTGTAGAGCAGCACCGGCAGGTTGGCGGAGGCGGCGACGGCGAAGGCCAGGCCGACCAGGAAGGCGACGTTCAGCTGCTGGGCGAAGAGGCTGAGCACGATCGCCACCGCCCCGATCCCGACCGCGGCGACCCGGGCGACCAGGACCTCGTCGTGCTCGGCGACCGCCGGCGCGCCGTCGGCCCCCGCCCCGTCCGCGGTCCCGGTCCCGGTCCAGGCGTCCGCCTCGCCGCGCTCCCGCCGGGAGGCCGGCACCACGGCCCGCCTCCCGCGCGCGCGGCCACCGCGCGAGCCGCGCGAGCCGCGCGGCCGTCCCCGCCAGGCGCCCGCCCAGATGTCGTGGGCGAACGCCGCCGAGGAGGCCAGGGTGAGCCCGGCGACCACGGCGAGGATGGTCGCGAAGGCGATCGCCGAGATCAGCGCGAACAGCACCACCCCGCCGGTCGAGCCGTTGCCGCCGCCGAGCACCAGGGCGAGCAGCGGAACGGCGGTGTTGCCCGCCGAGTTGGCCTGCCGGACCTCGGCCGAGCCGATCAGCGCGGTGGCGCCGAGGCCCAGCGCGATCGCCATCAGGTAGAAGCCGCCGACCAGCCCGATCGCCCACATCGTCGAGCGGCGGGCGGCCCGCGCGGTGGGCACCGTGTAGAAGCGGGACAGGATGTGCGGCAGACCGGCGGTGCCCAGCACCAGGGCCAGGCCCAGGCTGAAGAAGTCCAGCCGGCTGGTGAAGCTCTTGCCGTACTTCAGTCCGGGCTCCAGGTAGCGCTGCCCGGCGCCGCTGTGCTGGGCCGCCTGCCGCATCAGTTCGAGCACGTCCCCGTGGAAGCGCACCACCAGCAGCACGGTCAGCACCACCGAGCCGGCGACCAGCAGGAAGGCCTTGACGATCTGGATCCAGGTGGTGGCCCGCATCCCGCCGATCGTGACGTAGACGATCATCAGACCGCCCACCGCCACGATGGTCCAGGTCCGGGCCTGGGCGCTGTTGGTTCCGAGCAGCAGGGCGACCAGACTGCCCGCGCCGACCATCTGGGCGACCAGGTAGAACAGCGTGACGACCACGCTGGCGCCGCCGGCCGCCGCCCGGACCTTGCGCCGGCGCAGGCGCAGCGCCAGCACGTCGGCCAGGGTGTACCGGCCGGCGTTGCGGACCAGTTCGGCGACCAGCATCAGCACCACCAGCCAGGCGACCAGGAAACCGATGCTGTAGAGCACGCCGTCGTACCCGTACAGCGCGATCAGCCCGGCGACGCCGAGGAACGAGGCCGCGGAGAGGTAGTCGCCGGAGAGCGCGAAACCGTTCTGCAGCGGGGTGAAGTCACGGCCGCCGGCGTAGAAGTCCTCGGCGGCGCCGCCACGGCGACCGGCCCAGAAGGTGATCGCCAGGGTGACCAGGACGACGACGGCGAAGAGCACCACGGCCAGGCCGTGATGGTCCCCGGTGGGGGCGACGGGGGGCGGGGTGGCGGTCCTCATCGCAGCTGGTCCTGGGTGTCCCAGCGCAACGACAGGGCGGCCCGGTCGCGCTTGGTGCGGGCGTTGCGGGCGTACATCCAGGCCAGCAGGAAGGTGGTGGCGAACTGCAGCAGCCCGAGCAGCCAGGCGACGTTGACCGGGCCCGCGACCGGGCGGCGCATCAGCGCGGGGGCCGCCGCCTGGGCGGCGACGTAGAACAGGTACCAGGCGAGGAAGACACCGCTGACCGGGAAGACGAACGTCCGGTAGCTGTGGCGGATCCGCTGGAAGGCCGCGCTCCGCTGGACGGCCCGGTACACCTCGGTGCGGTCGACCTCGGGCACCGTCCCCGGCATCGGCACGGGCTCCGGTGCGGGCGCCGTTTCCGGTGCCCACCAGTCCAGTTGCCCTCCCGGCTCGGGGTTTCTCGTCTGCTGTTGTGGCACGGCTGCTCCTGGGCCGGGGGGTTGTGACCCGAACCATGATGGCGGCGCCCGAACCCCCCGAACTCCCTACGCAGATACGTTCACTCGATGAGGTGATCGATGATCCGACGGACGCTCATCCGACTACTACGCAGACCCGGTGATTCCGTGTCGGACGGCGTACGCGGCCGCTCGCACCCGTCCCCGCGCGCCGGTCACCGGTCCCGCCGGGGGACGCAGCCGGGAGCACGAGGGCCCTCCACCCGCGCGGGTGGAGGGCCCTCGTGCCGGGGCGGACCGCTCAGGCGTCGATGCGCGAGCGGTCCAGCGTGGCCGCCGAGTCCACGATGAACTCCTTGCGCGGCGCCACGTCGTTGCCCATCAGCAGGTCGAAGACCTTCTCGGCCTGCTCCAGGTCGCCCAGGTTGATCCGGCGCAGCGTGCGGTGGCGCGGGTCCATGGTGGTCTCGGCCAGCTGGTCGGCGTCCATCTCGCCGAGGCCCTTGTACCGCTGGACCGGGTCCTTCCAGCGCAGGCCCTTGCGCTGGAACTCCAGCAGGGTGGAGCGCAGCTCGGCGTCCGAGTAGGTGTAGTGGTACTTCTCCTGCCCGCGCTTGGGGTTGGTGAGCTCGATCCGGTGCAGCGGCGGCACGGCCGCGAAGACCCGGCCCTGCTCGACCATGGGCCGCATGTAGCGCTGGAACAGCGTCAGCAGCAGGCAGCGGATGTGCGAGCCGTCGACGTCGGCGTCGGCCATGAAGATGACCCGCCCGTAGCGGGCCTGGTCGATGTCGAAGGTGCGGCCCGAGCCGGCCCCTATCACCTGGATGATCGCCGCGCACTCGGCGTTCTTGAGCATGTCGCTCACGGACGCCTTCTGGACGTTGAGGATCTTGCCGCGGATCGGGAGCAGGGCCTGGAACTCGGAGTTGCGGGCCAGCTTGGCGGTGCCGAGCGCGGAGTCGCCCTCGACGATGAAGAGTTCGCTGCGGTCGACGTCGTCGCTGCGGCAGTCGGCCAGCTTGGCCGGCAGCGAACTGGTCTCCAGCGCGGTCTTGCGGCGCTGGGCCTCCTTGTGCTGACGGGCGGCGACCCGGGTGCGGGCGGCGGCCACGACCTTCTCCAGCACCGCCCGGGCCTGGACCTTCTCGTCCTTCTTGCCGGAGGTGAGGAAGGCCTTGAGCTCCTTGGCGACGACGGCCGCGACGATCCGGTTGGCCGCCGAGGTGCCGAGCACCTCCTTGGTCTGGCCCTCGAACTGCGGCTCGGCGAGCCGGACGGTGACCACGGCGGTGAGGCCCTCGGTGGCGTCGTCCTTGGTGATGTCGTCCTCGGCGACGCGCAGCAGCTTGCCCGCGCGCAGCGCCTCGTTGACGGTCTTGGCCAGCGAGCGCTCGAAGCCGGTGACGTGGGTGCCGCCCTTGGGGGTGGCGATGATGTTGACGAAGGAGCGCAGCGTGGTGTCGTAGCCGGCGCCCCAGCGCAGCGCGATGTCCACCCCGAGGTGGCGGGTGACCTCGGTCGGCGTCATGTGCCCGAGGTCGTCCAGGACCGGCACGGTCTCCTTGAAGGTGCCCTCGCCGTGCAGCCGCAGCACGTCGCAGATCGGCTTGTCCGGCGCCAGGAACTCGCAGAACTCGGCGATGCCGCCGTCGAAGCGGAAGGTGCTCTCCTCGACCTGGTCGCTCTCGGTGAGCCGCTCGTCGCGCACGACGATGGTCAGGCCGGGCACCAGGAAGGCGGTCTGCCGGGCCCGGGCGTGCAGGTTCTCCAGGGAGAGTTTGGCGTCCTTGAGGAAGATCTGCCGGTCGGCCCAGTAGCGGATCCGGGTGCCGGTGCGGGTCTTGGGCACCTTGCGGACCTTGGCCAGGCCGTTGGCCGGCTCGAACGGCGCGTCCGGGCTGGTCTCGGTGAAGATGCCGGGGGTGCCGCGGCGGAAGCTGATCCCGTGGGTGTGGCCGCCGCGGTCGACCTCGACGTCCAGGCGGGCGGAGAGCGCGTTGACGACGGAGGCGCCGACGCCGTGCAGACCGCCCGAGGCCGCGTACGAGCCGCCGCCGAACTTGCCGCCGGCGTGCAGCTTGGTCATCACGACCTCGACGCCGGACAGCCCGGTCTTCGGCTCGACGTCCACCGGGATGCCGCGCCCGTTGTCACGGACCTCGACCGAGGCGTCGTCGTGCAGCACGACCTCGATCCGGTCGCAGTAGCCGCCCAGCGCCTCGTCGACGGAGTTGTCGATGATCTCCCAGAGGCAGTGCATGAGGCCACGGCTGTCGGTCGAGCCGATGTACATGCCGGGGCGCTTGCGGACCGCCTCCAGCCCCTCCAGGACGAGCAGGTGCCGAGCGGTGTAGTTGGAACCGTCGTCGCCGGCCAGCAGAGCGGACGGCACGGTCGTTTCGGCACTCACGCGGCACTCTCCTCGGTCAAGTTCTGTCTCATCGGTCACATCCGGACGCGTCCGGACCGTCCGCCAGTGCAGCACATCGCACCGACAGCCGTTTCCCCTGTGTGCGCGCACCCTTCCGCTGGGTGCACAGCACGGCGGGCCGGTCCCGCGCAGCTTGTACGCGCTGCGCGAACAAGCGCCGTGCCGGATTCGGGGTGCCGGGGCTCCATCTCCTCCCGGTACCACCGCTCCTGGCGCACCGTGGGACCGGGCGCAGGCTCCGGAACTGCCGTTATGCAGGCTACCGGGGCCCGGGACGGGGCTTATGCTCCAACCCAGCAGAGGATTATGCTACGCGGACTCTCGCACCCCGTTCCGATCGGGCGTTCGAGCGGCAGGCGGATCCTGGGATTCGGTACGCATGAACCACCGGCCCCCGGGGCACGTCCTCATCAACACAGCAGAATCCTCAGAGAAGAAAAGCCACGAGCGGGAACGTTTTCGGCCTGGTTGGATGTTGACCCTGGTACGACAGCTCGTCGAGCTAGAGAAGAGGCGACGTGACTACTGTTCTGACACCTGCGAGCCCGCTCACCGCGGCTGACCGCTGCGACCGCTGCGGCGCCCAGGCCTACCTGCGCGTCGTACTCGCCAGCGGCGGAGAGCTGCTCTTCTGCGCCCACCACGGCCGGAAGTTCGAGCCTGAGCTCAAGAAGATCGCCGTGGAGATACAGGACGAGAGCGGCCGCCTGGGCGGCACCTCCGCCACGGCCTCGGACGACGAGCGCTGATTCGAGGCGCCCCCAAACAGGCCCAGCGTCGAGCTGTGTGTCCGGTCGCGCACCAAGCGTGACCGGGTGAGCCGGGTGACCGCCCCCTCGGGGGCCGGTCGCCCGGCTTCGTCGTT
>NZ_BAAAKJ010000180.1:0-849 GCF_039527695.1 Kitasatospora putterlickiae | reverse complement strand
CGGCTTCGTCGTTCCCTGCACCAGCCCCGCCCGGGCCGCCGCCCGGCTCGGCGTCCCGGATCGTCGCCCGAACGGTCAACACCGGGTGCCCTTCCGGCTACAGGGCGGTGCGCACCGCGTCGGAGACCGCGGCGATCCGGGTGTAGACGCCCGGGTGGCCGACCTCGGCGCAGCCCGTTCCCCAGGAGACCAGCCCGGCGAGCCGGCCGGCGACCACCAGCGGACCGCCGCTGTCCCCCTGACAGGCGTCCTTGCCGCCCTGCTGCTCGCCCGCGCACACCATGCCCCGGGCGTCGAACCGCCCGTCCGGGCCGCCCGGGTACGCCTGGGCGCAGGTCTGGTCGGCGATGATCGGCACGTCCACCCCGCGCAGCGCGGACGAGTAGTCGCCGCGCCCGGTGGTGTCCCCCCAGCCGTACACCTGCGCCCGGTTCCCCGGCCGGTACGGCTCCGTCTCGCCTTGGCCGACCAGGGCGATTACCGGCCGGCTCCCCTGCGACTCGCCCAGGGTGACCACCGCCACGTCGTTCATGTTGGTGCCGAACGAGTACGCGGGGTGGACCCAGACGCCCTGCACCGCCACCTCGCGCCCGGTCGAGCCGCGCAGGTCGTCCCGGCCGACCAGCACCCTCAGACCGGGCCGGTCCACCGGGCGCCCGCTGGCCTCGTCGTAGAAGCAGTGCGCGGCGGTGACCACCTTGGTCGGGGTGACCAGCGCTCCGCCGCAGAACTGCCCCGAGCGGCCGGGGCCGAACTGCTGGCGGCTGGCCAGCGCCACCATCCACGGGTGGTCGCCCGTGCTCGCCGTCCCGCCGCCGACGATCCGGCCCTGCGGCCGGGCCTCGGCGC
>NZ_BAAAKJ010000179.1:1497-4899 GCF_039527695.1 Kitasatospora putterlickiae | reverse complement strand
CGACCACCGCGCCCAGCGCGAAGACCAGGAAGAGGGCGGTGACCATCCGGCGCCGGCGGGCCAGCAACCGCGCCCGGCGCTCGGCGCCGCCGGCGGGCCCCGGCCGCGCCTCGGTCCGGACCGCCGGGCGGGGGGGCGCCGGTTCGTCCGCCGGGCCACCTGGGGTGGCCGCGGGGTCGTCGGAGACGGCCGCGTCCCGCTCGGGGGGGCCGTCCTCGGTCTGCTCGTCGTCACGCGGTTCGTCGCCCAGGGCCCGGGACGCCCGCCGCTCCAGCGCCGAACGCCCGGCCAGCAGGCGGATGGCGGTGCTGAAGCGTTCCGTCGGGCGCGCCTCGTTGAGCTCGTCCTGCCTGCGGAGCCACATCGGCACCAGATAGGCGGCCCAGGCCCCTACGATGACGGCGTAGATAAGGCCGCTACTGCTCACGATTCACACCGTACGGGCGTGAAGGAAGGGCCGGTAGCAATTTGGCGCGGCGTGTCGTGTGATCAAGCTGATTCTCCGACTATTTTGCCGGTATTTGTGCCCCTCCGTCGCCGCTCCGATGCCATATCGATATTTTATTCGAACATACATTCAATTCCTTGGACGACGGCCCGAGCTGAGTGAACGCCAGCGCTCCAGCATCCCCTCGGGGACCTCCTCGGCGGTGAGCGCGAACACCAGATGGTCCCGCCAGTCGCCGTCGATGTGCAGATAGCGCGGCCGCATTCCCTCCGAACGAAAGCCGAGCTTTTCCACCACCCGCCGGCTCGGGCCGTTCTCCGGCCGAATGCACACCTCGATCCGGTGCAGCCCGAGGGTCCCGAAACAGTGGTCCACCGAGAGCGCCACGGCGGTCGGCATGATGCCCCGCCCGGCCACCCCCTCGTCGATCCAGTAGCCGACGTTGGCCGAGCACATCGAGCCCCAGGTGATCCCGCCGACGGTCAACTGCCCGACCAGCCGGCCCCGGTACAGCACCACGAAGGGCAGCATCCGGCCGGCCGAGGCCTCGCCGCGCAGGTAGCGCACCATCTGCCGGTAGGTCGGGCGCGGGCCCGCGGCCAGGCCGGCCGGGCCGGGCGGCACGGTGGCCTCCCAGCGCCGCAGCCAGTCCCGGTTGCGGCGGCTGACCTCCTGCCACTCCCGTTGGTCGCGGGCCCGGATCGGGCGCAGCACGACGTCCCCCTCGTGGAGTTCTACCGGCCATCCGGCGTTCAGTGCGCGCTCCCGGAAGCTGGTGCGTCGGGCCGGGGGTGGTCCCCGCCGCCGAGCTGGTCGACGGCGTGGGCGAGCAGCGGGGCCAGTACGGCCAGACCGTCCCGGACGCCGCCGGTCGAGCCCGGCAGGTTGACGACCAGGGTACGTCCGGCGACCCCGGCCAGCCCCCGGGAGAGCGCGGCGGTCGGCACCTTCTCCCGCCCGTACGCGCGGATCGCCTCGGGGATGCCGGGGATCTCCCGTTCCAGGACCCGGGCGGTCATCTCGGGGGTGAGGTCGGTCGGCGAGACGCCGGTCCCGCCGGTGGTCAGCACCACGTCGTAGCCGGCCGCCACGGCCTCGCGCAGCACCGCCTCGACCGGTTCGCCGTCCGGGACGACCCGGGGGCCGTCGACCGTGAAGCCCATCGCGCGCAGGCCCTCGACCAGCAGCGGGCCGCCCTTGTCGGCGTAGACCCCGGCCGAGGCGCGGTTGGAGACGGTGACCGCCAGCGCCCTCATGCGGAGGCCTCCGGGGCGGTCCAGTCGCCGCTCTTGCCGCCGGTCTTGGCGAGCACCCGGACGGACTCGATCGCGGCGCCCTTGTCGACCGCCTTGACCATGTCGATCACGGTCAGCCCGGCCACCGCGACGGCGGTCAGCGCCTCCATCTCGACGCCGGTCCGGTCGGTGGTCCGCACGGTGGCGGTGATCTCCACCGCGTCGTCGGCGACGGTCAGCTCGACCTTGACGCCGGAGAGCGCGATCGGGTGGCAGAGCGGGATCAGCTCGGGGGTCTTCTTCGCGCCCATGATCCCGGCGATCCGGGCCACCGCCAGCGCGTCGCCCTTGGGCAGGCCCTCGCCGCGCAGCAGCCCGACCACGCGCGGGGCGACCCTGACCCGGCCGGCCGCGACGGCGGTCCGGGCGGTCACGGCCTTCTCGGAGACGTCGACCATCCGGGCCGCGCCCTGCTCGTCGACGTGGGTGAGGCGGTCGCCGGGGGGCGAGGTGGTCACGGTGGCTCCAGGGGCGCGCAGGTCGAATACCGCGCTACCGTACCCCCCGGTCCGGCCCCGCGTGGGACGGCCCGCGTCGTGGGACGGCCCGCCCGGGACGGCCTGCCCCGAACGGGAGTTCGCCCGGGCGGCCCGGCGCTCAGCCGCCGAGCAGCACCACGTCGACCTCGCTGCCGGCGGGCAGCTCGGTGACGTCCTCGGGCACGGTGATCAGACAGTCCGCCCGGGCCAGCGCGCCGACCAGGTGCGAGCCCGCGCCGCCGACCGGCTCGACCAGGCCGTCCCGGGCGGTGTAGCGGCCGCGCAGGAACTGCCGGCGCCCGCCGGGCGAGCGCAGCGCCACCGGGCAGCGCGCCCGGACCACCGGGCGGTGGACGTCCTCGGCGCCGAGCATCGCGCGGATCACCGGGCGGACGAACAGCTCGAAGGAGATGTACGCGCTCACCGGGTTGCCGGGCAGGGCCATCAGCGGCACGCCCGTGCCGGGGCCGATCCGGCCGAAGCCCTGCGGCTTGCCGGGCTGCATCCGCAGCCGCCGGAAGTCCACCCCGCCGTACTCGGCGAAGACCTCCTTGACCACGTCGTGGGCGCCGACGCTGACCCCGCCGCTGGTGACGATCAGGTCGGCCCGGCCGAGCTGGTCCTCCAGGACGGCGCGCAGCCGGGCCGCGTCGTCGGGGACGCCGCCGACCCGGTAGGCGATCGCGCCGGCGTCCAGGGCCGCGGCGGTGAGGGTGAAGCTGTTGGAGTCGGTGATCTGCCCGGGGCCGACCGGCTCGCCGGGCTGGACCAGCTCGCTGCCGGTGGAGAGCACCACCACCCGCGGACGCGGGCGGACGGTGACGGTGGCCCGGCCGATCGCGGCGAGCAGGCCGAGCTGGGCGGGGCCGAGCCGGGCGCCGGCGGCCAGGACCCGGGTGCCGGCGGTGACGTCGCTGCCGCGGCGGCGGATGTGGGCGCCCTCGGCGACCGGGCGCAGCACCCGGACCTCCTCGTCCTCGGCCGGGGCGGTCATCGCGTCGGCGGGGAGGCCGGTGCCGGTGCCGCCGTCGGTCCACTCGACCGGGGCGACGGCCTGCGCGCCGGGCGGGACGGGGGCGCCGGTCATGATCCGGGCGGCCTGGCCGGGGCCCACCGCGGGGAGCTCGCCGGCGCCGGCGGCGATGCCGCCGACCACCGCGAGCACCGACGGGTAGGCGGC
>NZ_BAAAKJ010000179.1:0-1483 GCF_039527695.1 Kitasatospora putterlickiae | reverse complement strand
CGGTGCGCAGCGCGTAGCCGTCCATCGAGCTGTTGTCGAAGGGCGGCAGGTCGCCCTCGGCGAGCACGTCCTCGGCCAGCCGGCAGCCCTGCGCGTCGAGCAGCTGGAGCTCGATCGCGGGCAGCGGGCCGACGGCGGCCAGGACGTCGGCGAGGTGCTCGTCCACGGTCCACAGACCGTCCGGACGGGCGGGCGGAGCCGGGTCCGCGGAGTCTTCGCGGCAGGCCGCGCTGGTGGTACCGCTCTCCGTGGACCCGGTCATCGGCGCGCTCGCTCTCTGTCGGTGTGTCAGTCCTGCAGCTCGGAGGCGACGAACTCGCGCAGCCAGCTGCGGAAGCCCGGGCCGAGGTCCTCGCGCTCGGCGGCCAGCCGGACGATGGCGCGCAGGTAGTCCGCGCGGTCGCCGGTGTCGTAGCGGCGGCCCTTGAAGAGCACGCCGTGGACCTGGCCGCCGGTGTCGGCGGGGCGGTTGGTCAGCTCGCGCAGGGCGTCGGTGAGCTGGATCTCGCCGCCGCGGCCCGGCTCGGTCTCGCGCAGCACGTCGAAGACCGACGGGTCGAGCACGTAGCGGCCGATGACCGCGTAGTTCGACGGCGCGTCGGCGGTGTCCGGCTTCTCGACCAGGTCGGTCACCTGGAAGACGTCGTCGCCGAAGCCGTTCGGCTTGACGGCGGCGCAGCCGTACAGGTGGATCTGGGAGGGGTCGACCTCCATCAGCGCGACGACCGAGCCGCCGAGCTCCTGCTGGACCTCGATCATGCGGGACAGCAGCGGGTCGCGCGGGTCGATCAGGTCGTCGCCGAGGAGGACGGCGAAGGGCTGGCCGGCGACGTGCTGCTCGGCGACCGAGACGGCGTGGCCGAGGCCCTTGGGGTCGCCCTGGCGGACGTAGTGCATGTTGGCGAGCTCGACGGACTCGCGGACCCGGCGCAGGCGGTCCTGGTCGCCCTTGCGGGCGAGCAGCTCCTCCAGCTCGTAGGCGCGGTCGAAGTGGTCCTCAAGGGCACGCTTGTTGCGGCCGGTGACCATCAGTATGTCGGACAGCCCGGCGGAGGCCGCCTCCTCGACGACGTACTGGATCGCCGGCTTGTCGACGACGGGCAGCATCTCCTTCGGAGTGGCCTTGGTGGCCGGCAGGAAGCGGGTACCCAGACCGGCCGCGGGGACCACTGCCTTGGTGACCGAGGTACGGGAGTTCGTCGTCGTCATGCGTTTACCTTACTAAGGCACGTATTTCGCCTGACCAGGCGCAGTTGACCGATGCTTTGGCAGCACGTCGCCGGACCCGGCCGCGATGACAGGTGGAGGGGACGTGGCAGGTGGGGCGAGGGGGTCCCCTCCGGCACAGGGCGACAGACTACCCGCCTTTTCCGAACAGTCATGTTCGGCCGCGAAGTCCTCCGGCCACCCGGGGGGACCCGTCGCGGCCGCCCGCCCGTCGTCCGCCGGGACGGCCCGGGGACCCGCCGGGCGCCAGCAGTCG
>NZ_BAAAKJ010000178.1:10280-18413 GCF_039527695.1 Kitasatospora putterlickiae | reverse complement strand
GCCGTGGCGGTCGTGGCCGGTGAGGCGGACGCGCTCGCCGGGGCCCGCTCCGCGCCGGCGGACGCGGTGTCCGAGGCCGTCCCGGTCCCGCCGCCGCATCCGGCCAGCACGGCCGCGGCCGCCAGCGCCAGGCCAGCCAACGCCGTCGCGCGCACCCGGCCGGAACGCCGGGGCATGGTCTCCAGATCCATCTGCACATCCTCCCGAGGGCTCAGCGGCGCGCCGTGCCGGCCGCACCGCGCGGATGTGACGTGCTCCGGACCGTTCCGGTTCCCGCCCCCTCAGCGGTCGGAGGTGCTCAGGGCCCGTACTCGGGCATCCCCGCGACCAGCCGCTGAGCCCCCGAGGAGACCCGGAAGCCGGACCGGACCGGCGCGCTGTCCTGGCGGCCGCCCGCCAGCAGCGGCCAGAACCGCCGCAGCCGGCGGGAGGAGTCCACCAGCGCGTCCAAGGACTCGCCGTCCGCGTCGCCGCGCGGCGCGGACGGAACCCGCCGAGGGTGGTGACTGGGCATCATCGGCCATCACTCCGATCCACCGGTGCCGTGGCAGCGGCGCCACGGCCTGGGCGGGGGCCGGCAGGGCCCCTCCCCGCGACCCTAGGCCGGGCCGGCCGGAGCCCACCAGGGCTACCGGCGGGTAGTACACATTCGGGGACGACGGGTGACAGCGGACCGGCCCGGCCGGCCTCGCTGTCTTGCTGGCGCCCCGCCTCCGCCGGGTACCGTGGGTGGGTTCCACCCCGTTGTCCCATGGCCCCGCCGCCATCCTGAGGAGACCCCGTGCGTATCGCCGTCGCCGGCTCGATCGCGACCGACCACCTGATGACCTTCCCCGGCCGGTTCGCCGACCAGCTGGTCGCCGAGCAGCTGCACACCGTGTCGCTGTCCTTCCTGGTCGACACCCTCGACATCCGCCGCGGCGGCGTCGCGCCGAACATCGCCTTCGGCATGGGCGTCCTGGGCCTGCGCCCGGTCCTGGTCGGCGCGGCCGGCGCGGACTTCGCGGAGTACCGCAGCTGGCTGGAGCGCAACAACGTGGACTGCCGGTCCGTCCACATCTCCGAGACCCGGCACACCGCGCGCTTCATGTGCACCACGGACGAGGACCACAACCAGATCGCCTCGTTCTACACCGGCGCGATGGCCGAGGCCCGCAACATCGAGCTCAAGCCGATCGCCGACCGCGTCGGCGGCCTCGACCTGGTGCTGATCGGCGCGGACGACCCGCAGGCGATGGTCCGCCACACCCAGGAGTGCCGCACCCGCGGCTACGCCTTCGCCGCCGACCCCTCCCAGCAGCTGGCCCGCCTCGACGGCCACGACATCCGCGAGATCGTCGACGGCGCCGCGTACCTCTTCACCAACGAGTACGAGGCCGCGCTGATCGAGTCCAAGACCGGCTGGGACTCCGAGGAGATCCTCACCCGGGTCGGCACCCGGATCACCACCCTGGGCAGCAAGGGCGTCCGGATCGAGCGCAAGGGCGAGGCCCCGGTGCTGGTCGGCTGCGCCCCCGAGAAGGCCAAGGCCGACCCGACCGGCGTCGGCGACGCCTTCCGCGCCGGCTTCCTGACCGGCCTCTCCTGGGAGCTGGAGCTGGAGCGCGCCGCCCAGCTCGGCTGCATGCTCGCCACCCTGGTGATCGAGACCGTCGGCACCCAGGAGTACGAGCTGCGCCCGCACGACTTCCTGGAGCGCTTCACCGCCGCCTACGGCGAGGCCGCCGGCGCCGACGTCCGCGCGCACCTGGTCAGCTGACCCGCCGCACCAGGTAGGCCGAGCCCCGGTCGCCGCCGTACTCGGCGGCCGGGGCCTCTCCCAGGTACTCCTGTCCGCGCATCCCGCACCAGGCGGGGACGTCCAGCCGGGCCGCCTCGTCATCGGCCAGCACCGCGACCGTCCCGCCCACCGGCACCTCGCCGATCCGCTTCGCCAGCTCGATCACCGGCAGCGGGCACCGCTTGCCCAGCGCGTCGAGGACGAGGGTCCCGCCGGACGGTTCCCCGGCGGGCGCCGGCGGCGCCAGGTCCAGCCCCAGCGGTGCGCGGACGCCCGCCACCACCTCCGGCAGCACGGCCAGGAACCGTTCGACGTCCGCCTCGGCGGTGCCGAACGGCAGCGAGACCCGGACGTTGCCCTCGGTGAGCACCCCCATCGCCGCCAGCACATGGCTCGGCGTGAGCGTGGAGGAGGTGCACGAGGAACCGGAGGAGACCGCGAACCCGGCCCGGTCCAGCTCGCCCAGCAGCACCTCGCCGTCCACGTACAGACAGGAGAAGGTGACGAGGTGCGGCAGCCGCCGCACCGGATCGCCGACCACCTCGACCTCGGGCACCAGCCGCGGCACCCGGGCCCTGATCCGCTCGACCAGCTCGTGCAGCCGGGCGTTCTCCCGCTCCGCCTCGGCCCGCACCGCCCGCAGCGAGGCCGCCGCCGCGACGATCGCCGGGACGTTGACGTACCCCGGCACCCGGCCGCCCTCGCGCTCGTCGGCGGGCAGCGGCGAGGCGTACCGCACGCCCTTGCGCACCGCGAGCACCCCGACCCCGGCCGGCCCGCCCCACTTGTGCGCGCTGGCGGCCAGCAGCGACCAGCCGGCCGGCACGTCCATCCGCCCGGCGCTCTGCGCGGCGTCCACCAGCAGCGGCACGTCCCCGCAGCGCGCGGCCGTCTCGGTGACCGGCTGCACGGTGCCCACCTCGTGGTTGGCGGACTGCAGCACGGCGAGCGCGGTGTCCGGCCGCAGCGCCGCCGCGAACGCCGCCGGGTCGACCCGGCCGAGCCGGTCCACCGGCACCGCGGCCACCTCGCCGCCCGCCGCCTGGTGCCGCTCCGCGGTGTGCAGCACGCTGGAGTGCTCGACGGCGGAGTGCACCAGGTGCCGGCCGCGCCGCCGGTTGCCGTGCAGCGCGCCCAGCACGCCGAGCTGGACGGCCTGGGTGCCGCTGGCGGTGAAGGAGATCTCGTCGGCCCGGCAGCCGAGCACCTCGGCGACGGTCTCCCGGGCGGCGTCGAGCAGCATCCGGGCCTGCCGCCCGGAGCGGTAGAGCCGGGCCGGGTCGGCCCACCCCTCGTCCAGGGCGGCGGTCAGTGCCTGCCGGGCGACGGGGTGGAGCGGTGCGGTGGAGGCCACATCGAAGTACACGGTCACATTTAACGACACTCCCGGGGCGGTTCCGGGCTCCGGCGGCATCTCAATGGCCGTCAGTCGATCACCCCGAATGTCCGGATCGTCCGCCTCCGACGGGGCGTCACACACGTGGTCCGAGGTCATCCCCCGATCGGGCGAACGGACCCCGAATGTCTAGGATGACCTGCGGCGCAGCCCCTGCCGGGCCTGATCGGGTGTTCGGGCGGCGCGTTACCGGGACCTGCCCGTCAGCAGCGCATAAGGCTGGAGTAGGGTTTGGCCCGCATAAGCATTCAAACCGTGCCCGTGGACGGGTCGCCGAGGAGGGGAAGCCTCCCCGGGGCGACGCGAAGGCGGGCGAGACTTCGGGAAGGCGCTACGTGAGTCCCAACGGCTCCGACCGCTCGCCGCGGCGCACGATGCGGCGGAAGCTGCCTCAGGCGCTGGCACTGGGCCTCGTCATCGCGACCGCCACCGGCTGCTCGGCCAACGACCTCCCCAGGCTTGGCCTCCCGAGCCCCGTCACCAAGGAAGGGCCGATGGTCCTCCACATGTGGCAGGGCTCCTGGATCGCGGCGCTGGTGGTCGGCGTACTGATGTGGGGTCTGATCATCTGGAGCGTGATCTTCCACCGGCGCAGCCGCACCGGCGTGCAGGTCCCGCCGCAGACCCGGTACAACGTGCCCATCGAGGCGCTCTACACCGCGGTCCCGATCATCATCGTTTCGGTCCTCTTCTACTTCGTCGCCCGTGACGAGTCGAAGCTGATCGCCGTCTCCGAGAAGCCGCAGCACACCGTCAACGTGGTGGGCTTCCAGTGGAGCTGGGCGTTCAACTACGAGAACACCGAGACTCCGGACCCGGCCAACCAGGAGGCCGCGTACGAGGTGGGTACCCCCGGCGAGCCGCCGACCCTGTACCTGCCGGTCAACGAGACGGTGCAGTTCCGCCTCACCTCTCGTGACGTGATCCACGACTTCTGGCCCATCAACTTCATGATGAAGATGGACGTCGTGCCGGGTGTGGTCAACAAGTTCGAGGTCACCCCGACCGTCAAGGGTGAGTACATGGGCAAGTGCGCCGAGCTCTGCGGCGTCGACCACTCGCGCATGCTGTTCAACGTGAAGGTCGTCGACCGTGCCGAGTACGACCAGCACCTGAAGGACCTGCGGGCCAAGGGTCAGACCGGCGCGGTGCCCTCCGGCATCACGACCATGGGAAGTGAAGAGAAGTGACCATCCTCAACGAGCCCGCCGCGGCCGGCGGGGGCGCCGGGGCCGTCACGGTCGGGGCGCAGCGGACCCGGAAGCCGGGTTCCACCATCATCAAGTGGCTCACCACCACTGACCACAAGACGATCGGCACGCTGTACCTGGCGACGTCGTTCGCGTTCTTCCTGATCGGCGGCGTGCTGGCGCTGGTCATGCGTGCCGAGCTGGCTCGTCCCGGGACCCAGATCCTGTCGAACGAGCAGTTCAACCAGGCGTTCACGATGCACGGCACGGTCATGCTGCTGATGTTCGCGACGCCGCTGTTCGCCGGTTTCGCGAACTGGATCATGCCGCTGCAGATCGGCGCCCCGGACGTCGCGTTCCCGCGTCTGAACATGTTCGCCTACTGGCTGTACCTGTTCGGCTCGCTGATCGCGGTCGCCGGCTTCATCACCCCGCAGGGCGCCGCCGACTTCGGCTGGTTCGCCTACGCGCCGCTGTCGGACGCGGTCCGCTCGCCGGGCATCGGCGCCGACATGTGGATCATGGGTCTGGCCTTCTCCGGCTTCGGCACCATCCTCGGTGCGGTCAACTTCATCACCACGATCATCTGCATGCGGGCCCCCGGCCTGACGATGTTCCGGATGTCGATCTTCACCTGGAACGTCCTGCTGACCGCGGTGCTGATCCTGCTGGCCTTCCCGGTCCTGGCCGCCGCGCTGTTCGCCCTGGAGGCGGACCGCAAGTTCGGGGCGCACGTCTTCGACCCGGCCAACGGTGGTGCGCTGCTCTGGCAGCACCTGTTCTGGTTCTTCGGCCACCCCGAGGTGTACATCATCGCGCTGCCGTTCTTCGGCATCGTGTCGGAGATCATCCCGGTCTTCAGCCGCAAGCCGATGTTCGGCTACTCCGGCCTGATCGCGGCCACCATTGCGATCGCCGGTCTGTCCGTGACGGTGTGGGCCCACCACATGTACGTCACCGGCCAGGTGCTGTTGCCGTTCTTCTCCTTCATGACGTTCCTCATCGCCGTCCCGACCGGTGTGAAGTTCTTCAACTGGGTCGGCACCATGTGGAAGGGCTCGCTCAGCTTCGAGACCCCGATGCTGTGGACCGTGGGCTTCCTGGTCACCTTCCTCTTCGGTGGTCTGACCGGTGTCCTGCTGGCCTCCCCGCCGATCGACTTCCACGTCTCGGACTCGTACTTCGTCGTCGCCCACTTCCACTACGTGGTCTTCGGCACCGTCGTCTTCGCGATGTTCGCCGGCTTCCACTTCTGGTGGCCGAAGATGACCGGCAAGATGCTGGACGAGCGCCTCGGCAAGATCACCTTCTGGACGCTGTTCTTCGGCTTCCACACCACCTTCCTGGTGCAGCACTGGCTCGGCGCGGAGGGCATGCCCCGCCGCTACGCGGACTACCTGGCCGCCGACGGGTTCACCACCCTGAACACCGTCTCGACGATCGGTTCGTTCCTGCTCGGCCTGTCGATCCTGCCGTTCCTCTACAACGTCTGGAAGACCGCCAAGTACGGCGAGAAGGTCGAGGTCGACGACCCGTGGGGCTACGGCCGCTCGCTGGAGTGGGCGACCTCCTGCCCGCCGCCGCGGCACAACTTCCTCACCCTGCCCCGGATCCGCTCCGAATCCCCGGCCTTCGACCTCCACTACCCGGAGATCGCCGCGCTGGACTACCTGGAGAACCACGGTGAGCCGGCCAAGCACCTCGCCGGCGTGACCCCGGCGAAGTACGACGCCCCGCAGCTGGGCAAGGGCAAGAAGGAGGGTGACGCCTGATGAAGGAACAGGGCAAGATTTTCCTGGGCCTGTCGGTCTTCGTGCTGGCCATGGCGATCACCTACGGCCTGTGGACCAACAGCTCCGACCACGGCATCGAGGCCGCCGGTACCACCGCGCTGTTCCTCGCCTTCGGTCTGTGCGCCTTCATCGGCTACTACCTCGCCTTCACCGCCCGCCGGGTGGACAGCGGCGCGGGTGACAACCCCGAGGCCGAGGTCGCGGACGACTCCGGCGAGCTGGGCTTCTTCGCCCCGCACAGCTGGCAGCCGCTCTCGCTCGCGGTTGGCGGCGCGCTCGCCTTCCTCGGTGTGATCTTCGGCTGGTGGCTGATGTTCTGGTCGCTGCCGATCATCCTGATCGGTCTGTTCGGTTGGGTCTTCGAGTTCTACCGGGGCGAGAACCAGAACCAGTAGGCACTGGCTCCCTCCCACAGGGCCGGGCATCCCGCACGGGGTGCCCGGCCCTGTTGCGTCCCCGGAGTGACGGCCTCACCCTGTCGGCCCAACAGCGCCCCGTTCGGTTGTCGCTCGGCCGGAGGCGGTTCCTACGATCTGACCAATCGTGCGAAACCCCGGGAGGCGGTCATGGCCGACAGACGCGGAATCGCGGGTCTCGGCGGCATCACGCTGGCCCTCGTCGTACTGGTCCCGCTGGCCGGCTGCACCTCCGGCGGCGAGGAGGGCGAGGCGGTCCGCAAGGTCGACGCCGCCCAACTGGTGCACCTGTCCGCCACCGAGCGGGCGGACCCCGCCCAGCCGCTCACGGTGACCGCCGAGCCGGGCAGCCGGCTGACCGACGTCACCGTGGTCGGCCCGGACGGGCGGGTGGTCGCCGGGCGGCTCTCCGAGGACCAGCGCAGCTGGCGGACCACCGGACGGCTCAAGGCCGCCACCTCCTACACCGTGCGGATCGCCGCCGACGACGGCCGGGGCGGGCGCGGCGAGACCACCGCCGGCTTCTCCACCCTGGCCGCCCAGCACCTGCTGGCCGCCAAGCTCGGCCCGGACTCCTCCGGCAGCGGCGTCTACGGCGTGGGCCAGCCGCTCACCGTCCAGCTCTCCGAGGCGGTCAAGGACCCGCAGGCCCGCCAGGAGGTGGAGCGCGCGCTGACGGTCGTCTCGCAGCCCGCCGTCACCGGCGGCTGGTACTGGGTGGACGACGAGAACCTGCACTTCCGGCCCGAGGACTACTGGCCCACCGGCACCACCGTGAGCCTGGCCTTCGAGGCCACCGGCAGCCGGATCTCCGAGGGCCTGTACGGCGGCGACCGGGCCGCCCTGGCGCTGCGGATCGGTCCGCGGGTGGAGACGGTGGTGGACGCGGCCGCCCACGAACTGACCCTCAAGCGGGACGGCCAGGTGGTCCGGACGATGCCGGTGACCACCGGCAAGCCCGGCTTCGACACCCGCAACGGGGTCAAGGTGGTGCTGGGCCAGGAGCGCAGGGTCCGGATGAGCGGCGAGACGATCGGCATAGCGGCCGGCAGCGACGAGTCCTACGACCTCGATGTGGAGTGGGCCACCCGGGTCACCTGGAGCGGCGAGTACGTGCACGCCGCGCCGTGGTCGGTGGGCTCCCAGGGCGTGGAGAACGTCAGCCACGGCTGTACCGGGATGAGCACCGAGAACGCCCGCTGGTTCTACCAGAACACCAGGGTGGGGGACCTGGTGACGGTGGTGAACAGCGGGGGCAAGGGCATGGAGCCGTTCGGCAACGGCTTCGGCGACTGGAACATCGGCTGGGGCGAGTGGGTCAGGCACAGCGCCCTCGGCGGGCCCGTCAGCACCAGCGCCCCGCTCACCCGGGCGCCCGCCACCGGGATGATCGCCCCGCAGCTCTGACGGGGCTCCTCAGCCCGCCGCGGCGTCGTCCCCGTAGGCCACCCGCAGCGCGCCGTCCTCGGCGGCCAGGGCGACCTGACCGGACCGCTCCGGGGCGGGCCGCTCGCCTCGGTGCCGGACGCCCTGCCGGGGCAGGTCGGGGACGCCGGCG
>NZ_BAAAKJ010000178.1:0-10175 GCF_039527695.1 Kitasatospora putterlickiae | reverse complement strand
CAGCCGCAGCCCGGTGGCCAGCTCGCCGACGCGGGCCTGCTCGGCGATCTGGGCACGGATCTGCTCGTACGGGGGAGTGGCCGAGGCCGGGTCGACGGACAGCTGCACGATGGGCTCCTGACGTTCGCGGTGTTCACCGCGGGAGAGGGGACGCGGGTACGGCAAAGCCCGAGGGCCGCCGACCAGAAGAACTCTGGTCAGCGGCCCTCGGGTGTGGCGCGGGGGCGCGTACGGGATCAGTGGTGGCCGTGGCCGCTGGTGATCTCGTGGTGCTCCTCGGCGGTCGGCTTGGGGATCTGGGCGCCCTCGCCGTAGAAGCCGCGGGAGAGCTTCGCCCGGGTCCGGGAGAGGATGCCGGCCTTGCTGGCCACACCGTTCTCGTCGGTCTCGGCCGGCAGCTCGTACGGCTGGATCTGCTCGTGCGCGGTGAGCTTGTGCAGGTCCTGCTGCGGGAGCTGGGCGTGCACCTCGATGAACTCGCCGTGCGGCAGGCGCTTGATGACGCCGGTCTCGCGGCCGTGCAGCACCTTCTCCTTGTCACGGCGCTGGAGGCCGAGGCACCAGCGCTTGGTGATGATGAAGGTGAGCACCGGCACCACGAACATGCCCACGCGGACGAAGTACGTGACGGAGTTGATCGACAGGTGCAGGTGGGTGGCGAACAGGTCGTTGCCACCGGCCGCCAGCAGGATCAGGTAGAGGCTGATCCAGGCGGCACCCAGCGCGGTGCGGACCGGAGCGTTGCGCGGACGGTCCAGGATGTGGTGCTCGCGCTTGTCGCCGGTGATCCAGCTCTCGATGAACGGGTAGGCGGCGATCGAGACCAGCACCAGCGGGAAGACGACCATCAGCGGGATCAGCACACCCAGGTTGAGGGTGTGGCCCCACATGCTGATCTCCCAGCCCGGCATGATGCGGATCAGGCCTTCGGAGAAGCCCATGTACCAGTCGGGCTGGGCGTCCGTGGACACCTGGTCCGCGCGGTACGGGCCGACCGACCAGATCGGGTTGATGGTGGCGATCGCCGAGATGGCGGCGATGATGCCGAACACCAGGAAGAAGAAGCCACCGGCCTTGGCCATGTAGACCGGCATCAGCGGCATGCCGACGACGTTCTTCTCGGTCTTGCCCGGGCCCGCCCACTGGGTGTGCTTGTGGTAGAAGACCAGGATCAGGTGCGCCACCAGCAGGCCGAGCATGATGCCCGGGATCAGCAGCACGTGGATGGTGAAGAACCGCGGCACGATGTCGTGGCCGGGGAACTCGCCGCCGAACAGGAACATCTGGATGTAGGTGCCGACCAGCGGGGTCGCCAGGACGGCGCCCTCCATGAACCGGATGCCGGTGCCGGAGAGCAGGTCGTCGGGCAGCGAGTAGCCGAAGAAGCCGTCGAACATGCCGAGGACCAGCAGCAGGAAGCCGAAGACCCAGTTGATCTCGCGCGGCTTGCGGAACGCGCCGGTGAAGAAGACGCGCAGCATGTGCACGAACATCGCCGCGACGAAGACCAGGGCGGCCCAGTGGTGGATCTGGCGGACCAGCAGACCGCCGCGCACCTCGAAGCTGATGTCGACGGTCGAGGCGTAGGCCTCGGACATCGGGAGGCCCTTGAGCGGCACGTACGAGCCGTCGTAGATGACCTCGCCCATCGAGGGCTTGAAGAACAGCGTCAGGTAGACACCGGTCAGGATGATGATGATGAAGGTGTAGAGGCAGATCTCGCCCAGCATGAAGGACCAGTGGTCCGGGAAGATCTTCCGCAGGTTGGCCTTGGCGAGGGAGTAGATCCCCAGCCGGCCGTCCGTCCAGTCGGCCGCGGCCTCCCACTTGTTCGCGGGCTTGGCGCGCGTGCTGGCCGGCTTGGCGGCGCCGGATTTGGTGCTGCTCGCACTGCTCATCGAGCACGCTCCCAGAAGCTCGGGCCGACGGCTTCGTCGAAGTCGCCGTGGGCGACCAGGAAGCCCTTCTCGTCAGTGGTGATCTTCAGCTGCGGCAGCGGGTGGCCGGCCGGGCCGAAGATGACGCGCGCGCCGTCCGCCAGGTCGAAGGTCGACTGGTGGCAGGGGCAGAGCGCGTGGTGGGTCTGCTGCTCGTACAGGCTGATCGGGCAGCCGACGTGGGTGCAGATCTTGGAGTAGGCGAGGATGCCCTCGAAACCCTTCTCCTTGGACGTCTCGTCCTTGATGTCCTCCGGCGCGATGCGCACCAGCATGAGGGCGTCCTTCGCGATGCGAACCTGGAAGTCCTCGTCGTGCGTGGTGAGACCCTCGGGCATCGCGAACACCAGGGAGCCCTGGATGATGTCCTCGGCCTTCATCGGCAGGTTGGTGTTCATGTTGATCAGCTGCAGCGGCTTGGCCTCGGTGGCCTCGTCCCAGCCGGTGTGCTGCAGCTTGTCCTCGGGCAGCGGGCCCAGGTCGCGGAGCAGGACCACGCCGGAGAGCGGGACCAGCGCCATCGAACCGATGAGGGTGTTGCGGATCATCTTGCGGCGGCCGAAGCCGGACTCGGCGGCACCGGTCCTGAACTGCTCGATGACGTCCGCGCGGACCTCGTCGTCGGCCTCGATCGGGTGGCGCTCGGCCGGGATCTCGTGGTCCGACATCAGGGTGCGGGCCCAGTGGACCGCGCCCGCGCCGATCAGGAACAGGGCGACGCCGAGGGTCATGCCGAGCGCGAAGTTCAGCGCGCTGACGTGGCCCAGCGGCCAGATGTAGACGATCTTGTCCACGTCGATGGCCACGTACGAGGCGATGAAGGCGACGGTGGCGATCATCGACACGACGAACATCAGCGACACCTGGCGCTCGGCCCGCTTGGCGGCCCGCTCGTCGATGTCGGTGCGGCGCGGCTCGTGGGCCGGCAGGCCGGGGTCGGCGAACGGGTCGCCGTGGGCGGCCACCTCGTGGTGCCCGGCGGAGCCGTGGGACTCCGGGAGCTTCTCTTCTGACATGTCGTGGCTCATGACTTCTTGGCCTTGGTGGTGTGGGCGGCGACCCAGATCGCGACCGCGATGAGCACGCCGAGACCGAAGATCCAGCCGAACAGGCCCTCGGTCACCGGACCGAGGCTGCCGAGCGTGAGACCGCCGGGGTTGGGCTCATCGTTGGTGGTGTGGCGGACGAAGGCCACGATCTGCTTCTTCTGCTCCTCGGGCATGATGCTGTCCGGGAACGACGGCATGTTCTGCGGGCCGGTCTGCATGGCCTCGTAGATGTGCTTGGCTTCCACGCCCTCCAGCGACGGGGCGTACTTGCCCTGGGTCAGGGCACCGCCCTGGCCGGAGAAGTTGTGGCACTGCGCGCAGTTGGTCCGGAACAGCTCGCCACCCTTGGCGAGGTCCTCGGGGTTGGTCGAGGTGACCTGGTCCTCGGTCGGCGTCACCGGGCCGGGGCCGAGCGAGGCGACGAAGGCGGCCAGCTGGTCGATCTCCGCCTGCGAGTAGATGTTCGGCTTGCGCGGCACCTGGGCGCCGGGCTGCTGGGCCGGCATGCGACCGGTGGCCACCTGGAAGTCGACTGCGGCGGAGCCGACGCCGACCAGGGTCGGGCCGTCGCTGCTGCCTTCGCCGTTCAGACCATGGCAGGAGGAGCAGCCGACGGCGAAGAGCTTCTTGCCCTCGTCGATCGCGAGCGACTGCGCGGCGACGTCGGCCTGCGCCTTGTCGGCGGGCGCGAACGCGGCGTACAGCCCCCCGGTTGCCGCCAGGGCGAGAAGTAGGACGACCAGCGCCGCCAGTGGGTGGCGCCGTCGTGCGGAGAGCTTTTTCACGGAATAACCCCGGTGTCAGGATCTGGTCGACTGGTGGGTGCACCCGGCGGCCGGTCTGGCCGGCACGAGGCTGCCTGTCTAGGGCTGCGCGCGCGGTCGGTCGGTGGGAGCGTCGGCACCGGCGAAATCGGGCCGTCGCCGGTGAGGGCGGGACCCGAGGCCGGTGGCCAGCGACCTGATCAGCTGGTTACTTGATCAGGTAGATGGTCGCGAACAGGCCGATCCACACGACGTCGACGAAGTGCCAGTAGTACGACACCACGATCGCGGCGGTGGCCTGCTCGTGCGTGAAGCGCTTCGCTGCGTACGTCCGTCCCAGGACCAGCAGGAAGGCGATCAGACCACCCGTCACGTGCAGACCGTGGAAGCCGGTGGTCAGGTAGAACACCGTGCCGTACGGGTCGGAGGACAGCGTGAGGCCGTCCTTCTTGACCAGCTCGGTGTACTCGAAGACCTGGCCGCCGATGAAGATCGCGCCCATCACGAAGGTGATGATGAACCACGAGCGGAGCTTCTTCACGTCCCCGCGCTCGGCGGCGAAGACACCGAGCTGGCAGGTGAGCGAGGAGAGCACCAGGATCGTGGTGTTGACCGAGGAGAAGGGCACGTTGAGGGCGTGCGCCTTCTCGGTCCAGAACTCCGGCCCCTTGACGGAGCGGAGCGTGAAGTACATCGCGAAGAGGGCCGCGAAGAACATCAACTCGGAACTGAGCCAGACGATCGTTCCGACGCTGACCATGTTCGGCCGGTTGACCGATCCGTGCGCGTGCCCGGTTTCTACTGCTGTTGCTGTCGCCACGACGGACATTATGTCGGTCCCTTATTCCGTCTTCACGCCGGGGGGTGTCCGTCGGAGTGTCCGGTGCGTGCGGTATGCCCCCCTGGCGCCCGACAGGCTGTCGGTACCCCCGCTGAGCAGCGGCGTGTCCCTTTTCTGACGGTTGCTCGAAGGCCCCTTCCGGGCCCTTCCCGGCGTGTCGCGGAGGGCCTTCGGGGCCGCCGGTAGTAAGGGGAGAGACCACCCGTCCGCCGTACGGGTGGTCTGTGCGGGCGGGGTGACGCGCCGTGCTCCGCCCGGACCAGTCGAGGGCGCGCCGGGTCGAGGAGGATCCGTCGGGAAGGGCTCGGCGACCGGTGATCGGGAGTAGCATCCGGGGAGAGGCGAACGTGGTCCGGATCACACGTGAGGGAGCAGGCCCATGGCGTACACGACCGACGAGACCTTGACCGTTCTCGTCTACAGCCACGACCGCACCACCCGCGAGCAGGTGCTGACCGCTCTGGGCCGCAGGCCCGCGGAGGACCTGCCGGAGCTGGACTACCTGGAGTGCGCGACCACCCCCGCGGTGCTCAAGGCGCTGGAGAAGGGCGGGGTGGACCTCTGCGTCCTGGACGGCGAGGCGGTGCCGGCCGGCGGGCTCGGGCTGGCCCGGCAGTTGAAGGACGAGATCTACGGCTGCCCGCCGCTGCTGGTGCTGATCGGCCGGCCGCAGGACTCCTGGCTGGCGGCCTGGAGCCGGGCCGACGCGGCGATCTCCCAGCCGGTGGACCCGGTGGCGCTGGCCGAGGCCGCCGTCACGCTGCTGCGGGCCCGGCTGGCCAAGCGGGCGCCCGCCACGCGCTAGCGGGCCGGGTCCCGGGGGCCCGCTGTCTCACGCCGGCGTCTCAGTACAAGAGAAGAAGGGTGAACGGCGGAGCCCCGGCGCCCCGCCGCTCGATAGGCTGAGTCCGTCCCTACGTCCTTCCCCGTCCGCGGGGAGCGAGAGCTGGAGTCGGTCATGGTGAACGTGCACCCTGCGAACGGCGGTAACGAGCCCGCGCAGGTGGTCCGCACCTGGCCGGACCTCCTGTCGGCGCTGCTGCGGGGGGAGGACCTCGACCGCTCGGCCACCGCGTGGGCGATGGACCGGATCATGAGCGGGGAGGCCTCCCCGGTGCAGATCGCCGGCTTCATGGTGGCGCTGCGGGCCAAGGGCGAGACGGTCGACGAGATCTCCGGTCTGGTCGACTCGATGTACACGCACGCCGAGCCGCTGGTCATCCCCGGCCCGGCGGTGGACATCGTCGGCACCGGCGGCGACCGGGCCAAGACCGTCAACATCTCCACCATGTCGGCGATCGTCGCCGCGGCGGCCGGCGCCAAGGTGGTCAAGCACGGCAACCGGGCCGCCTCCTCGGCCAGCGGCTCCTCGGACGTGCTGGAGAAGCTGGGCATCGGCCTGAAGCTGCGGCCGCAGCGGGTGGCCGAGGTCGCCGAGGAGGTCGGGCTCACCTTCTGCTTCGCGGCCACCTTCCACCCGTCGATGCGGCACGCGGGACCGGCCCGGAGCGAGCTCGGGGTGCCCACCGCCTTCAACATCCTCGGCCCGCTCACCAACCCGGCCCGGGTCACGGCGCACGCCATCGGCTGCTTCGACACCCGCCTCGCCGGGCTGATCGCCGGGGTGCTGGCGCGGCGCGGCGCGAGCGCGCTGGTCTTCCGGGGCGACGACGGGCTGGACGAGCTGACCATCACCACCACCTCGCGGGTCTGGGTGGTTCGCGACGGCGCCGTCACCGAGAGCTCCTTCGACCCGCGCGAGGTCGGCATCGAGCCGGTCGGCATCGAGGCGCTGCGCGGCGGGGACCCGGCGTACAACGCGGAGGTCGCGCGCCGGCTGCTGGCCGGCGAGCACGGGCCGGTGCGCGACGCGGTGCTGCTGAACTCGGCGGCCGCGCTGGTGGCGCTCGACCTGACCGACGCGCCGCTCGCCGAGCAGCTCGGTGCGGCGATGCGGCGCACCGCGGAGGCCATCGACTCGGGCGCGGCGCAGGATCTGCTGAAGCACTGGTCGGAGGCCACCTCCCGGGCGTGACACGGGAGTCGGGGCCCGGGGGAGAGACCTCCCCCGGGCCCCTTCGGCTGTCCGGGATGCGGACTCCTGTTTGACCGTCGGGCGCACGCGACCTAGAGTCTTCGCCAGGTCATGAGCGACAGCGTCAAGCCCCAGCTGGCTGTCCGGCAACCCTCCGTCCGTGGCGGGGTGCCCTGGGTGAGGACCGGGTCACGTGGCGATGGGTCCGCGTGGCAAGCGCGGACGCCGGACTGAACGCACCCCCGGGGTCCCTGACCCGTACAGGAGTGCATCCCCATGTCCCTCGCCACCTCCCTCCGCGCCCCGCTCCCGGTCCTCGGCCACGACGTCCAGGTCCCGCTCGCCAACGGCGAGAAGGTCGGCTACGCGGCGCTCGACTACGCCGCCAGCTCCCCGGCGCTCCAGCGGGTCTGGGACGACGTCGCCGCCTACGCCCCCTACTACGGCAGCGTGCACCGCGGCGCCGGCTACCTGTCGCAGCTCTCCACCGACCTGTTCGAGCAGAGCCGCCGCACCGTCGCCGAGTTCCTCGACCTGCGCGAGGGCGACCAGGTGGTCTTCACCCGCGCCACCACCGACTCGCTCAACCTGCTGGCCGGCGCCGTCCCGGCCGGGACCCAGGTGTTCGCCTTCGAGACCGAGCACCACGCCTCGCTGCTGCCCTGGGCGCACGCCGGCCTGCCCGTCACCTACCTGCGCGCCCCCCGCTCGCACGCCGAGGCGGTCGCCGCCTTCGACGAGGCGCTGACCGGGGCGCCCGAGGGCCCCAAGCTGCTCTGTGTCACCGGCGCCTCCAACGTCACCGGCGAGCTGTGGCCGGTCGCCGAGCTGACCCGGACCGCGCACCGCCACGGTGCCCGGGTGGTGCTGGACGCCGCGCAGCTGGCCCCGCACCACCGGGTCTCGGTGCGCGAGCTGGACGTCGACTGGATCGCCTTCTCCGGCCACAAGCTGTACGCGCCGTTCGGCGCCGGGGTGCTGGCCGGCCGGGCCGACTGGCTCGACGCGGCCGAGCCCTACCTGGCCGGCGGCGGCGCCACCCGCACGGTGGCCCGGGAAGCCGACGGCTCGGTGGCCGTGCAGTGGCACACCGGCCCGGCCCGGCACGAGGCCGGCTCGCCCAACGTCATCGGCGTCTACGCGATCGCCTCGGCCTGCCGGGCGCTCACCGAGGCCGGGTTCGACGCGCTGGAGGCCCGCGAGCGGGCGCTGGTCGCGCGGCTCAAGGACGGGCTGGCGGAGATCCCGGAGGTCCGGGTGCTGAACCTGTTCGGCGCCGACTCGGACCGGGTGGGCGTGCTCTCCTTCGTCGTCCGGGGCTGGAACAGCTCGCACTTCTCGGCCGCGCTGTCCGCCGAGTACGGCATCGGGGTCCGGGACGGCCTGTTCTGCGCCCACCCGCTCGTCCGCACCCTGCTCGGCGACGAGGAGGCGGCGCCCTCGGAGTGCGGTGCGCCGGAGCCGTCGCTGCCCGGTGAGCGCAGCCTGAACGCGATCCGGGTGAGCTTCGGCGCGGGCACCCCGGACGAGCACGTGGACCGGTTCCTGACCGCCGTCCGCGAGCTGGTCACGGACGGCGCGGCCTGGACCTACCGCAACGAGGGCGGCCGCTGCGTCGCGGACACCCGCCGCGCCGGCTGAGCGGCCCGCTCGGCGGCGCTACTCGTCGAGGCCGATCGAGAAGGCGGCCTCCAGGTCGTGCTGGGAGTAGGTGCGGAAGGCGATCTGGGTCTCGGTGTGGGCCACGCCCGGGATCTTGTTGAGCCGGCCGGGGATCACCTCGGCGAGGTCGTCGTGCCGGCGCACCCGCACCATCGCGACCAGGTCGTAGCCGCCGGTCACCGAGTAGACCTCGCTGACGCCCTCGATGGCGGCGATCGCCTCGGCGATCTCCGGGATGCGGTCGACGCTGGTCTTGATCAGGACGATGGCGGTGATCACGGTGGCGTACTCCTTTGTGAGGTGCCGCCAGCGTATCGGGCGTCGACGGCACCGTCGCGGGGGCGGGTGGGCCGGGGACGGCGCCTGGTGAGGGTGCAGGCGTAGAGGAACCCGGCCGCGAAACCGATCACGTGCACCAGGTACGCCACGCCGGGCCCGGCGGAGTGCACCGCCGACTGCACCGACCACCACTGCAGGACGAACCAGAGGCCCAGCACCAGCCAGGCCGGGAAGCGCAGTGGCAGGAAGAGCATCAGCGGGACGAGCGTGGTGACCCGGGCCCTCGGGTGGAAGCGCAGATAGGCGCCGAGGGCGGCCGAGATCGCCCCGGAGGCGCCGATCAGCACCCGGGTCGAGTCGGCCGAGTGCGCCTCGGCCAGCGCGAAGCCGTAGGTGGTCAGCGCCCCGGACGCCAGGTAGAAGAGGAGGAACCGGGAGCGCCCCAACCGCCGCTCCACGGTCGGGCCGAAGACGTGCAGGAAGAGCAGGTTGCCGAACAGGTGCAGCCAGCCGCCGTGCAGGAAGAGCGCGCTGAGCACGGAGAGCGCCGGGTGCTTGCCCGGGGTGGGCGCGGCCGGGCAGCCGGGCACCGGGTCGGGGGCCTCGGTGAGCTGGTCGGCGGTCAGCGGGTGCCCGGTCAGCAGCTCGGCGGGGACGGCCCCCCAGCGCTGCTCGTAGCGCTGCTCCGCGCAGACCCGGCTCTGGCCCCGCCCGTAGAACGGGTTGAGCCCGGCGGCCGGCCCGAGCAGGAAGACCGCGGTGTTGAGCGCGATCAGCGCGTAGCAGACGGCCGGGGCGGTGCCGGCCGGCCGGCCGCGGCGCGCGCCGGTGGGGGCGGGGAGGGCCGGGATCGCCATGGGCCCCAGCATCCCCCCGGCGGGCAGCGGGCACCGCGCGGTTGCGGCAGGTGGGCTACGGAGGGGGCCGGTCGGCCGGTGGCCGTGAAGGTTGCCCCAGGCAATAGGCTTGGGGCGGGCATTCCCGCCTCCCGCCGCCGACGCCGGGGCTCCGGGGGGAGCGCCTGAGCCCATTCAGGGACCACCCGAGAGGACCCCCGATGACCGTCCCCGCCCTGACCGCCGAGACGCGCTGGCGCTGCACGCTCTGCGGCAACCTGACCCGCTTCGACGTGACCCGGACCGCCCGGGTCACCGAGTTCCTCCACTTCGACCTGGCCGGCGAGTCCAAGATCGAGGAGACCCAGGTGCTCAGCGAGACCGTCGAGTCGGTGCGCTGCCGCTGGTGCAACGCGGTCGACCAGGTCGAGCTGGTGGCCCGCCCGGGCGCGGCCGACGGCGTCGAGGCCCCCGAGCAGGCCTGACCGCCTGATCCGTGCGGCGGGCGGCGCGGGGCGTGGCCGGTCGCCGCACGGGACAATACAGAGAGAACGCACGGAGTGTGACGGGGGCGGTGGCCGGGGGCCGTACCCCGCTGGACCAGGATCGGAGCCGAGGACGTGGTGGACGCAGCGAAGGAGCCCGCCGGGCCGCAGGGGCGGCAGCCCGCTGTGGACGCGCAGGCGCCGGACGCGGCAGGGGCCGCCCCCTCCGGCACCGGTGCCCCGGCCGAGGCGGCCGCCGGCGAGGAGTCCGGCGGCGGTGACGAACC
>NZ_BAAAKJ010000177.1:4824-5258 GCF_039527695.1 Kitasatospora putterlickiae | reverse complement strand
CAGCCGCCCGGCCGGGCCGTACGCGCCGGCCCCGCGCACCGCGCGCCAGGTGTGGCCGGCCACCGGGTCGTGCACCACGCCGAGCACCGGGTCGCCATCCACGCACAGCGCGATGCCGACCACGTAGGCGGGCAGGCCGATCACCACGTTGTTGCTGCCGTCCAGCGGGTCGACCAGCCAGGTGCGGCGGGTGCCGGGCGCGCCGGAGCGCCCACCGCCCTCCTCGGCCTGGACCCGGTCGGCGGGGAAGCGCTCGGCCAGCCGGCGGGTGACCAGTTCCTCGGCGAGCAGGTCGAGTTCGGTGACCACGTCGCCGTCCGCGCCCTTGGCGTCCACCCGGAAGGCCCCGTGGAAGCGCGAGCGCAGCAGGGCGCCCGCGTCCTCGGCGGCGCGCACCGCGACCCGGCACTCCGGCGCGAGGTCCCCGGCGCCGG
>NZ_BAAAKJ010000177.1:4114-4782 GCF_039527695.1 Kitasatospora putterlickiae | reverse complement strand
CCCGAGCACCACGTCCACCGGTCCCGGCACGGTGCGGCCGAGGACGACGGTGGCGGTGGGGGCGGCGTCCGGCAGCACCGTGGCGTGGAACTCCCCCGCCCGCAGGGTGTACGTCTCGCCGCGCCCGCTGGTCTGTTCCTCCAACGGCTCCCAGCGCACCAGCCGCGCGGTGGGCCGGACCTCGTCCACCCCGGCGGCGGCGTCGCTGTGCACCTCGTAGGCCCGGTGGGTCGGCCGGGCGGGCTCGTCGTGCACGCCGATCCGCAGGTTGCCGATCCGCCCGTAGAGCACGCTGCTCTTCAGCTCCCAGCTGTGGCAGTGGATCTCGCGCCGTCGGGCGGCGGTCTGCGGGTCGAAGACGTGCACGCAGACGCCGAGCGCCCCGTCGCGCACCATCGGCAGGCAGTAGAAGCCGAGCGGATGGGCCACCGCGCGCAGTTCCCGGGTGCCGCGCGCCACCTGGGCCAGCAGGCCGCCCACCAGTGCGTCCAGTCCGGGCTCGGCGGCGGTGCGGCCCGCGGCCCGGTCGAGCGTCGTGAACAGGTCGTTGCTCATCGATCCCCCTCGCTCCCCGCCCAACATGCTAGAACCGGAGCGAAGTCGGCGGCCAGCGACTTGACGCCCCGACCTCCCGTTTCCCGTTGCCGTCCACCGGGACGCGCGCCCTC
>NZ_BAAAKJ010000177.1:0-4089 GCF_039527695.1 Kitasatospora putterlickiae | reverse complement strand
GCGTCGCGGGGCCGGCGTGGCGGACCAGGCGGGCGGAGACGTTACGGCTCGCGGTGCACGATGCGGCGCACCAGTTCCGGCGCCCATTCGACGTACTCGACCTCCGCGCCGTCGGCGTGCCGGGCGTAGAGGAAGCGGCCGGTCGGCGAGGCGGTCTCGGGGGTGGTGACCACGGCGCCCGCCGCCTCCAGGGCATCGCTCAGCTCGTCGAGGTCGGAGACCACGACGGTCGCCGAGGCGTGCGCGTACTTGGCGCGCTCGGCGGGCGGTCCGGCGATCACCAGGAAGTCGCCGATGGCGGCGAGCTGGATCTCGTGGAAGCGGAACAGCAGGTCGGGCTCGGCCCCGGTGAGGGCCCGCAGCAGCGGGAGCGAGTGGTCCAGGCCGTCGGCCCAGAGCCGGGCATAGGTCTTGAGGATGGCCATAGGTGCTCCGAGTCGTCCGGTGCCGGGCGCGCGTCGACCGGCGCCGGGCAGCGTCGGGCGGCGTCGAGCGGCGTCGGTCCGCCGGACGCCGGGGTCTCCGACAGGTACCGGATCACCGTATGCGGGCGAACTCCCGCGCAGAAGACCGTACTTTGCGGTGAGTCAGTGCCCGTCGGTAACCGACCCGCCACCTCGGGCGACGCGGACCGGACGGCTGGGGCGGGGCCGGTCGGCGTCCCAGGCGAGCAGCATCCGCAGGGCGTCCTCGGACGGGCTGCCGGCGTCGGGGGCGTAGGTGATCAGCGCCTGGTCCGGGTCGTCGGCGGAGCGCAGCGTCTCGTAGACCAGTTCCATCCGGCCGGCCAGCGGGTGGTGGAACACCTTGCGCCCGGAGGTCTTGTCGCGCACCGGGTGCTCCGCCCACCACTTGCGGAACTCCGGGCTGCGCACCGAGAGTTCGCCGATCAGCTCGGCGAGCCGGGGGTCGTCGGGGCGGCGGCCGGCCTCCAGCCGCAGGAAGGCGGCGTTCTCCCGCGCGCAGCCGACCCAGTCGTCGTAGAGGGTGCGCGAGGCCGGGTCGAGGTAGGTGATCCGGGCGATGTTGCGCTCGGCCGGCGCGAGCGCTCCGTAGTCGCCGAGCAGGGAGACGGCGGCGCGGTTCCAGGCGAGGACGTCCATGCGCCGGCCCATCACCACGGCGGGCACGTCGGGCATGGCCTCCAGCAGCCGGGCCAGCGTCGGACGGACCTTCTGCGGGCCGGAGGGACGCCCGCGGCCGGTGCGGGTGCGGTCCGGGCGGATGCGGGCGAGGCGGTGCAGGTGGCCGGCCTCCTCGGGATCGAGGCGCAGGGCGCGGGCGACCGCGTCGAGCACGGAGTCCGAGGGGTTGCCGACCCGGCCCTGTTCGAGCCGGGTGTAGTAGTCGACGCTGACGCCGGCGAGCTGGGCGAGTTCCTCGCGGCGCAGGCCGGAGACCCGGCGGCGGCCGCCGAGGTCCGGCAGGCCGACGTCCTCGGGGTGGAGTCGGGAACGCCGGGTGCGCAGGAACTCGGCGATGCTGCCGGCGGCGCCGGCCGCGTGGGCGGGGCTCGTGCTCATACGACCATTGTGGGCGATCGGCGCCGCCGCAGCCTGGCCCTGCCAGGACCAGGCTGCGGGCGCGGCGGTCACCAGCCGTTCGCGACCGCCACCACCCCGCCGTCCACCACGAGGTCCTGGCCGGTGATGTAGGAGGCGCGCGGGGAGAGCAGGAAGGCCACCGTCTCGGCGACGTCCGCCGCCTCGCCCAGCCGGCCGAGCGGCACCCCGGCCCGCACGGCGTCCTGCTGGGCGGTCTCGGTGATCACCTCGTGGAACATCCCGGTGACGATGTAGCCGGGGCTGACCGAGTTGACCCGGATGCCGCGCCCGGCGAACGCGCTGCCGAGGGTGCGGGCGAGGTTGTGCACGGCCGCCTTGGTCGCCGCGTACACCGGGGCGTTGGGCAGGCCGCGGTGCAGCGTCCAGGAGGCGTTGAGGACGATCGACGCGCCGCCGGTGGACTTCTCCAGCAGCGGCAGGGCGTGCTGGACGGTGAAGAAGACGCCCTTGAAGTTGACGTCCACGGTGCGGTCGAAGCTCTCCTCGGTGACCTCGGCCGGGGTCTCGAAGACGCCGACCCCGGCGTTGGCGAACACCCCGTCGAGGCGGCCGTAGCGCTCCCCCACTGCGGCGGCCAGCCGGGCCAGGTCGGCCGGGCGGGCGGAGTCGGCGCGGACGGCGAACAGCCGTTCCCCGGCGTCGAGTTCGTCCTCGGCGCGACGCAGTCGGGCATCGTCGCGGCCGGTGATCACGACGCTCGCCCCGCGGTCCAGCAACAGCCGGGCGGTGGCCAGGCCCATGCCGCTGGTGCCGCCGGTGACGAGCACCGTCCGGCCGTCGAAGTCGTGGGTGGCGCCGCGGTCGTGGCGGTGCGTGTCGGTCGTGTTCTCGTTCGTCATGCCTCCACCTTCGCCGCCGCCCGGCCGGTCGGACCAGGCCCGTCCGGACCCTGGGTCCGACGGGACCACCCTTGCGACCTCATACCCCCTGGGGGTATGTTTCCCCTCACCTCGAAGACATACCCCCACCCGGTATAGGAGAACGTGGTCATGTCCGACACCACCGCCGCGTCCGCGGCCCCGGCCGCGCCGCCCGCGGCACCCTCACCGCGCCGCTGGACCGCGCTCGGGCTCATCGCCCTGGCCCAGTTCATGGTGATCATGGACACCTCGATCATCGGGGTCGCCCTGCCCGAGATGCAGTCCGCGCTCGGCTTCACCCAGGAGGGCCTGTCCTGGGTCTTCAACGCCTACGTCGTCGCCTTCGGCGGACTGCTGCTGCTCGGCGGCCGGCTCTCCGACCTGTTCGGCGCCAAGCGCCTGTTCGCCACCGGCTGGGTCGTCCTCGCCGCCGGCTCACTGCTTGCCGGCCTGGCCGGGAACCCCGGCCTCGAACTCACCGGCCGCGCCGTCCAGGGCGCCGGCTCCGCACTGATCGCCCCGGCCGCGCTCACCCTCCTGATCAGCCTGTTCGGCGCGCGCCCGAAGGAACTCGGCAAGGCGCTCGCCCTCTACGGCGCGGCCGCCCCGGCCGGTGGCACCGCCGGCGTCTTCCTCGGCGGCGTGATCACCCAGTACCTCAGCTGGGAGTGGGTCTTCTACGTCAACATCCCCATCGCCCTCGGCGTCCTGCTCGCCACCCCCGGCGTGATGCCCGCCGCCCCCGCCCGCCGCGGCTCGGTGGACTGGCTCGGCGCGCTCACCGTCACCGCCGGCCTGGCCGTCTCCGTCTACGCCATTGTCCGCGCCCCGGAGACCGGTTGGGGCTCCGCGAGCACCTGGCTGGTGCTGGCCGGCGGCGTGCTGCTGATCCTCGCCTTCGTCGCCCTCCAGGCCAAGCGGCGCGAGCCGCTGATGCGCCTCGGCATCTGGCGCAGCCCCAACCTGGCCAGCGCCAACATCGCCCAACTGCTGATGGCCGCCGCCTGGATCCCGATGTGGTTCTTCCTGAACCTCTACCTCCAGCAGGTGCTCGGCCTGCGGGCCTTCGCCTCCGGTGCCGCGCTGCTGCCGATGACCGCCGCCATCATGCTGATGATGATCGTGCTGGCGCCCCGGCTGATCGCCCGCTTCGGCCCCAAGCCGCTGATCGTCACCGGTCTGCTCGCCCTCGCCGGCGGCATGGTCTGGCTCTCCTTCGCCCGCCCCGACGGCAACTTCGCGGTGGACGTGCTGCCCGCCTCACTGCTCGCCGCCGTCGGCATGTCGCTCGCCTTCATCCCCTCGCTCGGCACCGCGCTCGCCGTGCCGAACCCGGCCGAGGGCGGCCTGGCCTCCGGAATCGTCAACACCAGCTACCAGATCGGCTCCGCGCTCGGCCTGGCCGCGATGACCGCCGTGGCCGCCGCCAACGGGGCCCGCGAGCTCGGCGACCCGGTCGCGCTGACCGACGGCTTCTCCGCCGCCTTCCTGGGCGCCGCCGCCCTCGCCCTGCTCGGCGCGCTCGCCTCGGCGCTCACCATCCGTACCGCGAAGAGCGGTTGAGCCGGCCGGTGCGGACGTCCACGCCGCGCCTCCCTCCTCCCCGTTGCCCCGCCTCCGCCCCCGCCCCCTCCGGCTCGGCGGGGGCGGGGGTGCGTCCGGGA
>NZ_BAAAKJ010000176.1:28042-33463 GCF_039527695.1 Kitasatospora putterlickiae | reverse complement strand
GGCCGCGCGCAGGGCGGCCGGGATGTCGTGCTTGGCGTGGAAGGCCCGGTTGAGCAGCAGCGGGACGGCCACCGCGGCCGGCCCGAGCCGGCCCAGCACCTGCGGGATGCGCGGGGCGCAGTGGTCCAGGTAGGCGGTGGCGACGTCCAGGCCGGGCCGCAGCGCCCGCACCTGGGAGACCAGCGCGGCGACGGCCGCGGCGTGCCGCGGGTCGCGGCTGCCGTGGGCGATCAGCAGCAGGGCGGGGCTGCCCGCCGCCACCGGGGTGGCGGGGGCGGCGGACAGCCGGCGTTCGGTCATGCGGAGGGCCTCACTTGCCGCCGGCCAGCAGGCCGCGGTTGCGCAGGACCCGGCGCTCGACCGGGGCGAACAGCAGGAGGTCGATGGCGATGCCGACCACCAGGATGAGGATGATGCCGAGCAGCACGCCCGACATGCTCGCGGACTCGCGCTGGTTCTCCAGGAAGCGGCCCAGGCCGAGGCCCAGGTCGGGGGAGGAGGCGACGAGCTCGGCGGCCATCAGCGAGCGCCAGGAGAACGCCCAGCCCTGCTTCAGGCCGGCCAGGTAGCCGGGGAGGGCGGCCGGCAGCAGGATGTGCCGGGCGTTCGACAGGCCGGTGGCGCCCAGGGTGCGGCCGGCCCGCAGGAACAGCGGCGGCACCTGGTCGATGCCGGCCACCAGGCCGTTGGCGATGGACGGGACGGCGCCGAGCAGGATGACGGCGTACATCATCGAGTCGTTGATGCCGAGCCAGATGACGGCGGCCGGCACCCAGGCGACCGAGGGCAGCGACTGCAGACCGGAGAGCACCGGTCCGAGCGCGGCCCGGACCGGCTTGACCCGGGCGACCAGGAGGCCGATCGGGGTGCCGATGACCACCGCGACCAGGAAGCCCGATATGCCGCGCCAGACGCTGGTCCAGATGATGCTGAAGAGGGTGCCGGCCTCCCACAGGCCGACCAGCGAGTCCCACACGTCGGCGGGGCTGGGCAGCTTGTAGGTGCTGGTGACCTCAAGGCTGTAGGCGCCCTGCCAGGCGGCCAGGACGAGCAGGAGGCCGAGCAGCGGGGGGAGCGCCTTGGTGCGCAGGACCTCGCCCAGCGAGACCCGGCGGACATGGACCGCGTCCAGCGCGTCCAGGCCGGCGCTCACGTCGTCGGCGCTCCCGGGCTGCTCCTTGACCGGAGCGAGTGCGCTGTCAGTGCTGGCCATGGCGGCGGATCTCCCCACGCAGTTCTTCGGTGATCTCGATGGACAGGTCGGCCACGCCGGAGGACTCGATCCGGCGGGGCTGCGGGAGGTCGATCCGCCACTCACGGGCGATCCGGCCGGGACGGGAGGAGAGCAGGACGACGCGCTGGGCGAGCCGGACGGCCTCCCGGACGTTGTGGGTGACGAACAGGACCGACAGCTTCCGTTCGGCCCAGATCCGGGTGATCTCGTCGTGCAGCACGTCGCGGGTGATGGCGTCGAGCGCGGCGAACGGCTCGTCCATGAGCAGCACCTGGCTGCCCTGGGCGAGGGCGCGGGCCATCGCGACGCGCTGGCGCATGCCGCCGGACAGCTCGTGCACCCGCTTGCCGTAGGAGCCCTGGAGCCGGACGAGTTCGAGCAGCCGCTCGGCCTCGGGGCGGCGCTCGGGGCGGGGGACGCCGGCGAGCTTCAGGGCGAGTTCGATGTTCTTGCCGGCGGTGAGCCAGGGGAAGAGCGCGTGTTCCTGGAACATCAGCGCGGGGCGTCCTCCGGGCACCTCGATGTCGCCCGCACTGGGCTTGTCGAGGCCGGCGACCAGGTTGAGCAGGGTGGACTTGCCGCAGCCCGAGGCGCCGAGCAGCGTGACGAACTCGCCCGGGGCGACATCGAGGCTGATGTCGTCCAGGACGTGGGTCTGCGCGCCGGGGCGGCCGAAGGACTTGTGGACGTGCGAGAGCCGGACGGCGGGGGAGCCGTCGCGGGTGTCGACGCCGGCGGCGTCGTCCGAGGTGGTCAGTGCCGGAGTCATTCCGGGCACCTCCTGCGTGGTGTGGTCTGGCATCTGGTGTCAGGGAGTGGGGCCGGGGTCCGGGCCCCGCCCGGCCCGTGCTCGGGCATCGAGCGGGCATCGACGGGGTCGGGCGGGGGTCCGGACCGCGGGGTTCGTGCGCGGTGGAGCGGTGCGGCTGTGTTACTTGGCGCCGAGACCGGCGTCCGCGACGGGGCTCTGCCCCTTCTCCTTCAGCACCTTGTTGAGCAGGGTGAGGTCGTAGATCCCGTTCAGGTTCGGCTTCTTGAGCAGGCCGGCGGTGACGGCGTGGTCGGCCTCGGCCTGCAGGGTGTTGGCCAGCGGGTCGTCCAGGAAGTCGATGTCGGCCCAGGCCGGGTCGAGGATGGCCGCCGGCAGCGCGTTGCCGGCCTCCTTCTTGATGGCCTCGTTGGCGGTGGCCTTGGCCTTGTCCGGGTTGGCCTTGATGTAGGCGTTGGTGTTCACCGAGCCGCGCAGCACGGCCTCGACCACGTCCGGGTGCTCCTTGAGGAACTTCTGCGAGACGATGATGTTGGTGATCACGAACTTCTTGTCCGGCCAGACGTCCTTCTCGTTGAGCAGGACCTTCGCGCCGAGGGTGACCAGCTTGGACGCGGTCGGCTCGGGCACCCAGGCGCCGTCGATCGAGCCGGAGCTGTAGGCGTCCGGGGTGACCTTGTTGTCCGTGCGGAGCACCGAGACGTCGCCGGCGCCGGTGTCGGGGTTGACCTTCAGCCCCTTGCCCGCCAGGTAGTTGAGCAGTGCCACGTCCTGGGTGTTGCCGCGCTGCGGGGTGGCGATCTTCTTGCCCTTGAGGTCGTCCAGGCTCGGGATCTTCTCGGGGTTGACCACCAGCTTGACGCCGCCGGAGGCCGAGCCGCTGACGATCTTCAGCGCCTCGCCGTTGGACTGGGTGTAGCCGTTGATCGCGGGGGAGGGGCCGATCCAGCCGATGTCGATCGAGCCGGCGTTCAGCGCCTCGATCTCGGCCGGGCCCGCGTTGAAGATCTGGGGCTTGACCTGGGTGGCGCCCAGCTCCTTCTGGATGATCCCCTCCTGGAGGCCGACCAGCGGGGTGCCGTGGGTCAGGTTGGCGAAGTAGCCGATCCTGACCGTGTCGGCGGAGAGCTTCGCGCCGGAGGCGGAATCACCGGCGGGAGCCGCGGCGTTGGGCTTGTCGTCCTCGCTCTTCGAGCCGTACCCGCAGGCGGAGAGCAGCGTGACGGCGGTGAGGCCGGCCACGACGGCCGCGGCGGAGCGTCTGATCCGGCCGGCGCCGGGGCGTGCGGAGGTATGCGGAAGTGCCTGGTTCGGTGCCATGGTGAGTCCTGTTCGCGGACGGACCGTCAGGAAGGCGGTCCCGGGCGGACGTTCGGTCAAGGTTGTGCTTGCGGCACCGCGCGGGATGCCGGGCAAGCCGGGTCGGGACGGCCGCTGCGCCTGCTGTGGGGAGGGACAGCGGCCGGCCGGCCCGGTGACAGGGCGGTTCTCAGCCCTGTCGGCCCACACATCGCGTCAGGCCGCCCTGGCCGCTGCCGAGGACGCCGCTGCCGATGCGGCCGCCTTCCTTGTCCATGCCCGAGAACGCCTCGCTGGGCATCAGACCCAGTCCTCCTCGTCGGGTTCGTTCGCGTCGGTGGTGCGTACGGTCTCGAAGGCCTCGCCCGCCATCCCGGCGGTGAGGGTGGTGCCGTCGGCCGGGTCGATCAGCAGGAACGAGCCGGTCCGGCGGTTGTCGCCGTAGGCGTCGAGGGCCAGCGGCTCGGCGGTGCGCAGTACCACGTGGCCGATGTCGTTGACGCTCAGCCCCTCGGCGCCGGAGCGCTGTTCGAGGGTGTCGATGTCGATCCGGTAGGTGATCTCCTTGACCAGCGCGCGCACCGTGCGGGTGGTGTGCTTGAGCAGCACCTTGTCGCCGGCGCGCAGCGGCCGCTCGTTGAGGTGGCTGACGGTGGCCTCGATGTCCTTGGTGGGGACGGGCGCGGGTCCGGCCGAGATGAGGTCGCCGCGGGAGATGTCGATGTCGTCGGCGAGCCGCACGGTGACCGACTGGGGGGCCCAGGCGATGTCGGTGGCCCGGCCGAGGGCGTCGATGCCGGAGACGGTGGTGGTGTGGCCCGACGGCAGCACGGTGACGGCGTCGCCGACCCGCAGCACGCCGGAGGCCAGCTGGCCCGCGTAGCCGCGGTAGTCGGGGTGCTCCTCGGTCTGCGGGCGGATCACGTACTGGACCGGGAAGCGGGCCGGCTCGGCGCTCGGGTCGCTGCCGACCGGCACGGTCTCCAGGTGCTCCAGCAGGGTCGGGCCGCCGTACCAGTCCATGTGCGCGGACGGCTCGACGACGTTGTCCCCGGCGAGCGCGGAGATCGGCACCGCGACGACGTCCTTGACGCCGAGCGAGGCCGCGTAGGCGGTGAACTCGGCGGCGATGGCGGCGAAGACGGGCTCGGCGTAGTCGACCAGGTCCATCTTGTTGACGGCCAGCACCACGTGCGGCACCCGCAGCAGGGCGGCGACGGCGGCGTGCCGGCGGGTCTGCTCGACCACGCCGTTGCGGGCGTCGACCAGGACGACGGCCAGTTCGGCGGTGGAGGCGCCGGTGACCATGTTCCGGGTGTACTGCACGTGCCCGGGGGTGTCGGCGAGGATGAACCGCCGCCGGGGGGTGGCGAAGTAGCGGTAGGCGACGTCGATGGTGATGCCCTGCTCGCGCTCGGCGCGCAGGCCGTCGGTGAGCAGCGCGAGGTCGGGCGCGTCCTGGCCGCGGCTGCGGGAGGCGTGCTCGACGGCCTCCAGCTGGTCGGCCAGCACCGACTTGGAGTCGTGCAGCAGACGGCCGACCAGGGTGGACTTGCCGTCGTCGACGGAGCCGGCGGTGGCGAAGCGCAGCAGCGAGGTGGCGGTGCCGGTCTGGGTGGTGCTCATTAGAAGTATCCCTCGCGCTTGCGGTCTTCCATCGCGGCCTCGGAGAGCTTGTCGTCGGCGCGGGTGGCGCCGCGCTCGGTGAGGCGGCTGGCGGCGATCTCGGCGATGACGGCCTGGATGGTGGTGGCGTCGGAGTCGACGGCGCCGGTGCAGGACATGTCACCGACGGTGCGGTAGCGGATCAGCCGCCGCTCGACCGGCTCGTCCTCCTTGGGGCCGCCCCACTCGCCGGCGGTCAGCCACATGCCGCTGCGGGCGAAGACGTCGCGCTCGTGCGCGTAGTAGATCTCCGGCAGCTCGATGCCCTCGCGCTCGATGTACTGCCAGACGTCCAGCTCGGTCCAGTTGGAGAGCGGGAAGACGCGCACGTGCTCGCCGACGGCGTGCCGGCCGTTGTAGAGCGACCACAGCTCGGGGCGCTGGCGGCGCGGGTCCCAGGCGCCGAACTCGTCGCGCAGCGAGAAGACGCGCTCCTTGGCGCGGGCCTTCTCCT
>NZ_BAAAKJ010000176.1:18185-28010 GCF_039527695.1 Kitasatospora putterlickiae | reverse complement strand
GTCGAAGCGGCCCTTCTCGATGGCGTCGAGCAGCGGGACGGTCTGCAGCGGGTTGCGGGTGCCGTCGGGGCGCTCGCGCAGCACGCCGCGGTCGATGAAGTCCTGCACCGAGGCGACGTGCAGCCGCAGGTTGTGCCGGGCCGCCACGCGGTCGCGGTAGTCGATGACCTCGGGGAAGTTGTGGCCGGTGTCGACGTGCAGCAGCGAGAAGGGGATGGCGGCCGGCCAGAAGGCCTTGAGCGCCAGGTGCAGCATGACGATGGAGTCCTTGCCGCCGGAGAAGAGGATCACCGGGCGCTCGAACTCCCCCGCGACCTCGCGGAAGATGTGCACCGACTCGGCCTCCAGCGCGTCCAGGTGGGACAGCGCGAAGGGGGTGTCGTCGGTGTGGAGCAGGCTGTCGGTCGCGGTGGTCATGCCAGGCCCCTCTCGGTCAGGAAGGCGTGCAGCTCGGCGGCGGACTCGGTGACCGCGCGGCCCTGGGTCTGCAGCCGCAGTTCCGGGTGCTCGGGCGCCTCGTAGGGGTCGTCGACGCCGGTGAGGCCGGAGATCTCGCCGGCCGCCTGCTTCGCGTACAACCCCTTGACGTCGCGTTCGGCGCACAGCTCCACCGGGGTGGCGACGTGGATCTCCAGGAACCCGGTGCCGTTGGCGGCGTGCCGCTCGCGCACGGCGGCCCGGGAGTCGGCGAACGGGGCGATCACCGGGGCGAGCACCTTGACGCCGTTGGCGGCGAGCTTCTCGGCGACGAAGCCGATCCGGGTGACGTTGGTGTGCCGGTCCTCGCGGCTGAAGCCGAGGCCCTTGGAGAGGAACTCGCGGATCTCGTCGCCGTCCAGGACCTCGACCTTGTGGCCCTCGGCGCGCAGCCGCTCGGCCAGGGCGAAGGCGAGCGTGGTCTTGCCCGCGCTCGGCAGCCCGGTCAGCCACACGGTGGCGCCGCGCTCGCAGGGGCCGGCCGCGGGGGCCGCCTCTGCGGCTCCGGCGGCGGCCAGGGTGTCGGCTGTGGTCACGTTGCAGTCCTTAGAACGGGAGGGTGTTGACGGTCGGTCGGGTCTAGAGGTGGATGCCGCACTCGGTCTTGCCGGAGCCGGACCAGCGGCCGGCCCGGGCGTCCTCGCCCTCGCCCGGCTTGCGGGTGCAGGAGAGCGGGGAGCAGCCGACCGAGGTGTAGCCCTCCCACAGCAGCGGGTTGAGCAGCACGCCGTTGGCGTTGACGTAGGCGTCCACGTCGTCCTGCGTCCAGCGGGCGATCGGGGCGATCTTGACCTTGCGGCGCCGGGCGTCCCAGGCGACCACCGGGGTGTTCGCGCGGGTCGGGGACTCGTCGCGGCGCAGCCCGGTGGCCCAGGCGTCGTAGCCGCCGAGGCCGCGGTTCAGCGGCTCGACCTTCCGCAGCGAGCAGCACAGGTCCGGGTCGCGGTCGTGCAGCCGCGGCCCGTGCTGGGCGTCCTGCTCGGCGACGGTCAGCGCCGGGGTGAGCGTGATGACGTTGACCGGCATGGTCGCGGCCACCGCGTCCCGGGTGCCGATGGTCTCCGGGAAGTGGTAGCCGGTGTCCAGGAAGACGACGTCCACGCCGGGGAAGACCGAGGAGGCCAGGTGGGCGACGACCGCGTCCTCCATGGAGGAGGTGACGCAGAAGCGCTTGCCGAAGGTGTCGGCGGCCCAGCGCAGGATCTCCTGCGCGGTGGCCTCCTCCAGCTCCCGGCCGGCCCGGGTGGCCAGCTCCTCGTGGTCAGTCGTCGTTCCGGTCATTCCGATTACCCCCGTTGGTCGGTGACAGCAGGCCGAGGAACTTCAACTGGAAGCCCCGGCGGCACCCGTGGCATTCCCAGGCGCCGTGTCCGGCCTCCGACGGGCGGAGGTCCTCGTCCCCGCAGTACGGGCAGTAGAAGGGGGCGGCACGCTCACTCATGCGGCCCCACCTCGCCGCGCTCGGCGGTCCGCTCGTTCACGACAGCTGCTCCTCGTCGGCCCGGGCCGCCCACTGGGCGAAGCGCTCGCCCTCGGCGCGGTCCTCCCGGTACCGGGTCAGCACCCGCTCGACGTAGTCGGGCAGGCCCTCGCTGGTGACCTTGAGGCCGCGGACCTTGCGGCCGAAGCCGGCCTCCAGGCCGAGCGCGCCGCCCAGGTGCACCTGGTAGCCCTCGACCTGGTTGCCCTGCTCGTCCGTCACCAGCTGGCCCTTGAGACCGATGTCCGCGACCTGGATGCGGGCGCAGGCGTTCGGGCAGCCGTTGATGTTGATGGTCAGCGGCTCGTCGAAGTCGGGCAGCCGCTTCTCCATCTCGTCGATGAGGGTGCGGCCGCGCTCCTTGGTCTCGACGATGGCGAGCTTGCAGTACTCGATGCCAGTGCAGGCCATGGTGCCGCGGCGGAACGGCGAGGGGGTGACCCGCAGGTCCAGCGCCTCCAGGCCGGCCACCAGCGACTCCACCTGGTCCTCGGCGACGTCGAGGACGATCATCTTCTGCTCGGCGGTGGTGCGCAGCCGGTCGCTGCCGTGCGCCTCGGCGAGGTCGGCGATCCTCCCGAGCAGCCGGCCGTCGACCCGGCCGACCCGCGGCGCGAAGCCGACGTAGTAGTTGCCGTCCTTCTGCCGGTGCACGCCGACGTGGTCGCGCCAGCGGCCGCTGGGCTCCTGCGGGGCGGGGCCGTCGACCAGCTTGTACTTGAGGTACTCGTCCTCCAGCACCTGACGGAACTTCTCGGTGCCCCAGTCGGCGACCAGGAACTTCAGCCGGGCGCGGTTGCGCAGCCGGCGGTAGCCGTAGTCGCGGAAGATGCCGATGACGCCGCCGAAGACGTCGGCGACCTCGTCCAGCGGGACCCAGGCGCCGAGCCGGACGCCGAGCTTCGGGTTGGTGGACAGGCCGCCGCCGACCCAGAGGTCGAAGCCGGGGCCGTGCTCGGGGTGGACCACGCCGACGAAGGCGATGTCGTTGATCTCGTGCGCGACGTCCAGCAGCGGGGAGCCGGAGACGGCGGACTTGAACTTGCGCGGCAGGTTGGAGAAGTCCTTGTTGCCGATGAAGCGGCGGTGGATCTCCTCGACGGCGGGGGTGCCGTCGATGATCTCGTCCTCGGCGATGCCGGCCACCGGGGAGCCGAGGATGACGCGCGGGGTGTCGCCGCAGGCCTCGGTGGTGGACAGGCCGACGGCCTCCAGCTTCTGCCAGATCGCCGGGACGTCCTCGATCCTGATCCAGTGGTACTGGACGTTCTGACGGTCGGTCAGGTCGGCGGTGTTGCGGCCGTACTGCTCGGAGACCTCGGCGATGGCGCGCAGCTGGGCGACCGTCAGCCGGCCGCCGTCGATCCGGACGCGGAGCATGAAGTACTCGGCGTCGAGCTCGTGCGGGTCCAGGATCGCGGTCTTGCCGCCGTCGATGCCCTCCTTGCGCTGGGTGTACAGACCCCACCAGCGCATCCGGCCGCGCAGGTCGGCCGGGTCGATCGAGTCGAAGCCCCGGTGCGCGTAGATCGTCTCAATGCGTGTCCGCACATTGAGACCGTCGTCGTCCTTCTTGAACTGCTCGTTGGCGTTCAGAGGAGTGAAGTGGCCCATGCCCCACTGGCCCTCGCCGCGGTGACGGGTCACCTTGCGAGCGGCGGCGGGGCGGCGCGCGGGCGCGCTGTCGGCCGTGGGCTCGGCGGTCTCGGGGGTGGTGGCCATGGTGAAGTCCTTCGGGGCAGGTGGCTCTGACGCCGGGTTGGTCACTGGGCGTGCTCGGCGGTGCTGTACTGCTGTGACCTGCGGATTCATCAGGACCGGAGGGGCAGTCGCGGCGGGCCGGGCGGGCGCCCGCGCATCCGCTTCAGTGGGGATGGCGGGGGAGGTGGCGCCGGGTGCGGTGGAAGACGGCGGGGGCGGGCTCAGGTCACCGGACAGATGGCGCTGGACACGCGAAGGAGATCGACGTGAAGTCGACCTACTAGGGTGGTTCCGGCGCTCGGCATGGCAAGAGATTCGCACGGCGCACGACTCGCGGTCCACTAACGTCCGTATTCTGGATGCCGTGGTTTCGGATCGTGAGATGCCGGAGCATTCCCGCCGCTCCCGCCGATCGGGGCCCCGCGGGCCGTCCACGCGACGCCCTGACCCCGGGAGACCGGCCGACCGGTCGTGGCCCGATACCGTTAGCCCTGTGCAAGCAGCAGGCGAGACGATCCGACCGAACCCCGAGCGGCCCTCCCGTCGTCGGGGCAAGGGCTCCCGGCGGGCGACCAAGCAGGTCACCTGGCGGAGCACCGCCTGGGCCCTGGTCAAGGACACCACCAACACCTGCGTCGAGTACCGGGTCACCGGCCTCGCGGCGGAGGCGGCGTTCTTCACCCTCCTCTCCATCCCGCCGCTGCTGCTCTGCCTGGCGGGCACGCTCGGCTACCTGGACGACTTCCTCGGCGCCGGCACCATCGAGAAGCTGAAGGCCGACATCGTCAAGGCGGCCGGCACGGTCCTCTCGGACACCTCCATCACCCAGGTCGTCCAGCCGCTGCTCAAGCAGGTGTTCGACCAGACCCGGCCCGACCTGGTCTCGATCGGCTTCCTGCTGTCGCTGTGGTCCGGATCCCGGGCGCTCTACATCTTCATCGACACCATCACCGTCATGTACGGACTGGACGGCAAGCGCGGCATCGTCAAGACCCGGACGATGTCGCTCGGCCTCTACCTCGGCGCGCTGGTGATCGGATCGCTGGTGCTGCCGGTGCTGATGGCCGGGCCCGAACTGGTGACCAACGCCGTGCCGGAGAGCGCCGGGCTGCTCAACGCCGTCTACTGGCCGTTCGCGATCCTGCTGCTGATCGTCTCGCTGACCACCCTCTACCACCTGGCGGTGCCGGTCTCCACGCCCTGGCGCGAGGACATCCCCGGCGCCCTGGTCGCCCTGGTGGTGCTGGTCTTCTGCAGCGTGGCGCTCCGCCTCTACCTGGTCAGCTCGATCGAGGGCCACTCGGTGTACGGCTCGCTGGCCGCGCCGGTGGCCGTACTGCTGTGGATCTTCGTGGTGGCGCTCGCGGTGCTCATCGGCGCCGCCATGAACGCGGCCATAGACCGCCGCTGGCCCACCCTGGAGACCGCCGACGCCCGCGCCGAGGTCGAGCGCGCGCACGAGGAGGCGGCCGCCGCGGTGGTCCGCGAGGTGGCCGCCCGGCGCGCCGTCGAGCGGGCCCGGCGGGCGCGCGAGCTGGGCCTCGCCGAGGGCGGCGAGGAGGAGTACTGGGAGGACGACGGCGAGGACCTCGACGTGCCCTCCGAGTACCCCGAGCGGTGGGCCGACGTGCTGGCCGCCGACAACGTCCGCGGCCGTCTCACCGCCCGCGGCGGAGGCCCGCACCACCGCCCCGCCCCGCCGCCGCCGGACAGCGACCGCCCGACCGCCCCGCCCCCCGAGTACCCGACGCCGACCCGCCCGCCGCGCCCGCCGTGGGACCGGCGCTGAGCGTCCTGGCCGAGCGTCACCAGCGGCACGGGGGAAACGCGCAGGTGGAAAACCTGTTGGCAGGGTGGGGCCGGGCCGCTAGCGTGTGAGCGTCCGGTTCGGGCGGCGTCGGTGCCGCGCCGAGGAGAGAAAGCAGGAGGTGAGCCCCGTGACCACGACTGTCATGACGGCTGCCCTGGGCAGCGCCCGCGTCCACCTCTCCCTGCCGGCCGCCGGCTGACGTAGCCCCTTCGCGCACGCAGCCGCAGCAGCCCGGCGGGATCACTTTCCTCCCGAAGGGCCCACCGCGTTGTTCAACGCAGCCTCCGACAACCGCAACAACCTCAGCAACCTCAACGACTCCGCGGCCTCGCCGCTGGCCGGCTACGGCTGGACGGCCGAGCTCGACGAGCTGTTCGCGCCGTTCGCAATGGCCGGGCTGGTCGCGGCCCGGATCGTCCGGGTCGACCGCGGCCAGTGCGACGCCGTGCTCGCCGATCCCGAGACCGGTGAGCCGCGCACCGTCCGCGCCGACACCCGCCAGGTCGGCGACGCCGACATGATCAACTGCCCGTGCACCGGGGACTGGGCCGCCGTCGACCTCTCGGCGGGGCTGCCCATGCCCGCGGTCGTGGCGCTGCTGCCGCGCTCCACCGCGATCATCCGCAAGGTCGCGGGCAAGCGCTCCGACGGCCAGGTGCTCGCCGCCAACGTCGACACCGTGGTGGTCGCCGCCTCGCTCGCCGCCGAGCCCGACCTCGGGCGGATCGAGCGCTTCCTCGCCCTCGCCTGGGAGTCCGGCGCCGAGCCGCTGGTCGCGCTCACCAAGGCCGACCTGGTCAACGACGCCGACTTCATCCGGGCCGAGGTCGAGGCCGCCGCGCCCGGCGTCACCGTGCTGGTGGTCAGCGCCGAGACCGGGGAGGGGATGGACGTGCTGCGCGCCTGCACGCCCGGCACCACCGCCGTGCTCGGGCAGTCCGGCGTCGGCAAGTCCACCCTGACCAACGCGCTCGCCGGGGCCGAGGTGATGGCCGTCCAGGAGGCCCGCTCCGGCGACCAGAAGGGCCGGCACACCACGACCGCCCGGGAACTCGTGCCGCTGCCCGGCGGCGGGGTGCTGATCGACACCCCCGGCCTGCGCGAGGTCGGCCTCTACGGTGGCGAGGGCGTGGCGCTCGCCTTCGCCGACATCGAGGCGCTGGCCGAGGGGTGCCGCTTCCATGACTGCCACCACGACAGCGAGCCCGGCTGCGCGGTGCGGGCCGCGCTCGCGGACGGCTCGCTGCCGGAGCGCCGGATGGAGAGCTACCGCAAGCTCCAGCGGGAGAACGACTGGATCGCCTCCCGTTCGGACGCGCGGCTGGCCTCGGCCCGGCTGAAGAAGTGGAAGACCATCACCAAGACGATGCGGGCAGCGGGTGGTCCCGTGAAGCGGTGACGACCGGGNNNNGGGGCGCCCCCGCCGCCGGACGGACCGCCCCTGCGTCAGCGGAGGTCGGCGACCAGCCGGAAGCGCTCCAGGACGACGGCCGTGGTGTCGTCGACCGTGAACGCCGGGTCGCCGAGCGCCTCGCGCAGTTCCGCGCCGTGCCAGAACCGCTCGTGCCCGGCCCGCCACTCGGCGACCGACGTGTATCCCTCGCCCTCGTCGAGGGCGTGCCGCAGGTCGACCTCGCCGAGCGGGACGACCCGGACCTCCGTGGTCTCGGTCACCGCGACGACCCGCCCGTCCGAGTCGACCACCGCCCCGCGGGTGCCGACCCGCGGCAGCGGCTCGCCCTCCCGCTGGTACTCGGCGAGCAGACCGGTGGTGCTGGTCTTGGCGCCGGACAGCACGGCGCCGACCAGCTGGTCCCGCAGCGGCCCGGGGAAGGCGAACTCCTCGACCCGCAGGGCGGTCACCCGCGGGTCGTCCGCACCGGTGTAGGGCTGTTCGGACACGGGATCTCCTGGGACGCGGGGGCGGGGCCGTGCGCAGGCTATCCGGCCGGCCGGTGCCGGGGCGCGCGATTTTTCCGTCCGCCCGGCCCATGACGCCCATGTCCGATTCCCGCCAGTCGAGACCCGTCGGGTGCCGCAGACTGGACAACGTGATCGACGACGACATCCGGTACCGCGCCGTGGACAGCCGGGACGCCCGCTTCGACGGCGTCTTCTTCACGGCCGTCACCTCGACCGGCATCTACTGCCGGCCGAGCTGCCCGGCCGTGACCCCGAAGCGCGTCAACTGCACCTTCTACCCCAGCGCCGCCGCCGCGCAGAACGCCGGCTTCCGGGCCTGCCGCCGCTGCCGCCCCGACTCCGTCCCCGGCTCGCCCGAGTGGAACCACCGGGCCGACCTGGTCGGCCGGGCCATGCGGCTGATCGGCGACGGCGTGGTGGACCGCGAGGGCGTGGCCGGTCTGGCCCACCGCCTCGGGTACAGCTCCCGCCAGCTCCAGCGCCAGCTCACCGCCGAACTCGGCGCCGGCCCGATCGCGCTCGCCCGCGCCCGCCGCGCCCAGACCGCCCGGCTGCTGCTCCAGACCACCGAGCTGCCGGTCACCGACATCGCCTTCGCCGCCGGCTTCGCCTCGGTGCGGCAGTTCAACGACACCGTCCGCGAGGTCTACGACCGCACGCCCAGCGGGCTGCGCGCCGAGGTCGCGGCCGGCCGCCGCACCGCCACCCCCGCCGGCGGCCTCGCGCTGCGGCTCGCCTACCGGGGCGCCCTGGACAGCGACCACCTCATCGACTTCCTCGCCCTGCGCGCCGTCCCCGGCGTGGAGGAGGTCGTGGCGGGACCGCGCCCCGGCGTGCGCACCTACCGCCGCACGCTGGCGCTCCCGTACGGCCACGGCATCGCCGAGGTCGACGGCCTCGCCCCCGGCGATCCCGCCGACCGCGGCTGGCTCGACTGCCGGCTGCTGCTCACCGACCTGCGCGACCTGCCGACCTCCGTCCAGCGCCTGCGCGTGCTGTTCGACCTGGACGCCGACCCGCTCGCGGTCGACGATCAGCTCGGCGCCGACCCGCTGCTCGGCCCGCTCGTCCGGGCCCGCCCCGGGCTGCGCTCGCCGGGCCACGTCGACCCGCACGAACTGGCCGTGCGCGCCGTCCTCGGCCAGCAGATCACCGTCGGCGCGGCCCGCACCCTGGCCGGCCGGCTCGCCGAGAAGTACGGCACCGCGCTGCCCGAACCCAACGGCGGCCTGCGGCTGCTCTTCCCGACCGCCGCCGCCCTGGCGACCGCCGACCCGGAGGACTTCGCGATGCCGGCCGCCCGGCGCCGTGCCCTCACCGGCCTGTGCGCCGCCCTCGCCGAGGGCGTCGTCCGGCTCGACGGCGGCGTCGACCGGGGGGAGGCGGCCGCGCGGCTGCTCGCCCTGCCCGGCATCGGCCCGTGGACCGTCGGCTACCTGCGGATGCGCGCCCTCGCCGACCCCGACGTCTTCCTCCCGAGCGACATCGGCGTCAAGCACGGACTGCTCCGGCTCGGCGCTCCGGGGGACCCGAAGTCCGCCGCCCTCGCGGCCGAGGCCTGGGCCCCTTGGCGCTCCTACGCCGTGCACCGCCTCTGGGCGGGCCCGGCCGCAGACCTCAGTACCGGGATGCCCAGTACCGGAACACCCAGTACCGGGACGCCCAGCACTGGAACGCTTAGCATCGGAACGGAGACCACCGCAGCATGAGCACCACCGTCTTCACCTACATGGAGAGCCCGTTCGGCCGGCTGATGCTCAGCGGCATCGTCCCGGACGGCGGCGGCCCGGCCGGACTGGCCACCGTCACCGCCCCCGGCCAGCGGTACGCGCTCGCCGAGCCCGCCGACGACTGGGTGTACGACCCGGAGGCGCTCGGTGAGCCGGTCACCCAGCTCACCGAGTACTTCGCGGGCAAGCGGACCGGCTTCGACCTGACGCTCGCCCCGGTCGGCACCGAGTTCCGCCGCCGGGTCTGGGCCGCCCTCGACAAGATCCCCTACGGCGAGACCGTCACCTACGGGCAGCTCGCCGACCTGGCCGGCGAGTCCCCGCGCGCGGTGCGCGCGGTGGGCGGCGCGGTCGGCGCCAACCCCCTGCTGATCATCCGCCCCTGCCACCGGGTGCTCGGCGCCAACGGCACGCTCACCGGCTTCGCGGCCGGCGTCGAGCGCAAGCGCTGGCTGCTCGACCTGGAGGGCGGCGCCTCGCTGTTCTGAGCGCCCGCCGTGGCGCTGGGAGCTCCCGGTCAGCCGGCCGGGAGCGCCCGAAGGTCCACCCGCCAGTCGTTGCTGCGCATCCAGCGCCCGGGCGGGAACTCGAAGTCGGTCTCGCCGAGCAGGGTGAAGCCGGCCCGGCGGCAGACGGCGTTGGAGGCCGGATTGCCGACCGAGGGGAAGGCGTGCAGGTACCGGTGGCGGGCGGCGCGGGCGGCG
>NZ_BAAAKJ010000176.1:15571-18154 GCF_039527695.1 Kitasatospora putterlickiae | reverse complement strand
CCTCGACCGCGGCCGGCGCCGCGACCGGCGCGATGCCCCGGCCCTGGTACGGCGGCAGGACGTTCCAGCCCATCTCGTAGACGGTCCCGCCCCGCCAGGCGCGCTCGGCGTAGCCGACGGTGCCGACCGCCGCCCCCTCCGGCTCCAGCACCACGCGGTACATGCGGCCGGTGCCGGAGGGGCCGAAGTCCAGGTAGCGCCGGTGCCGCAGCAGCATCCGCTCCTCGTCCTCCGGGCCGCCGACGTGCTCGCGCATCCGCGGGGTGTTGACCAGCCGCAGCAGGGCCAGGTCGGCGTCGGTCCAGGGTTCGAGGCGGAGCAGCGCGGGGTCCATGGCCGGACGGTAGCCGGGCCGACGTCGCCGTGGTACCGGATTTTCCCGGGTGGCGGGAGGCGGGTGGCGGGTGGCGGGAGGCGGGCGGCGGCCGCGCCGGTCAGCCGTGGGCGGGCCCGGCGAGCGCGCGGGCCAGGTTCTCCAAGGCCGGCAGCGCGAGCATCACGGCGTCCCGGTCGGCGGGGGAGAGGGTGTCGAGCGCGGAGGCGATCCGCCGCTCATGGGCCCGCTGCCAGTCGTCGAGCTGGAGCCGCCCGGCCGGGGTGAGCGCGATCCGCGCGGTGCGGCGGTCCCCGGGGTCGGTCTGGCGGTCGACGAACCCGGCGTCCAGCAGCTTGCCGACCAGTCCGCTGACGGTGTTGGGGGCGAGCCGCTGCCGGGCGGCCAGCTCGCCGACCCGCAGCGGCGCGGCGGCGAGCGTCTGGAGGAGTTCGACCTGCGCCATCGGCAGGGACTCCCACGGGTAGTCGGTGCGGATGCTGCTGCGCAGCGCCCGGCGCAGCCGGGTCACCGCGTCGGTGAGCCGCCGGGCGCGTTCGATCGCCGCCGGCTCCACGGCCTGCGGATCGGCGGCGGGTTCGGGAACGGAGGGTGACGACGGCATGGCCGACAGCGTAGCGCCTGGCTCCGACGCCCCCCGAACGCCCGGGACGGGTCGGGGACGACCGGTCCCGCTCCGTGATGGACCGGTCGCACGCAGATCAGATCGTAGATAGAACATATCTGTATCCGATATATTTCGCCGTATGAACGCGGCGTCGACCCTCACCACCCGGCTGCTCACCGAGCGAGCCCGGCCACGCGGCATAGCCGGCTGGCGGTACGCCCACTGGCTCGCCGTCGGCACCGTCTGCCTGGGCGCCTTCCTCGGCCAGCTGACCGCCAGCGTCACCGCCCTCGTCTACCCGGCGCTCCAGCGCCACTTCGGCACCGGATTCGCCGCCGTCGAATGGGTCGCCCTCGCCTACCTGCTGGTCCTGGTGGCGCTGCTCGCGCCGGTCGGCCGGCTCTCCGACCTGGTCGGCCGCAAGACCGTGTACCTCGGCGGCTTCGCCGTCTTCGGCCTCGCCTCGCTCGCCGCCGGGTTCGCCGGCGGCCTCGGCACCCTGGTCGCCTGCCGGGCCGTGCAGGCCGTCGGCGGCGCGATGATGCAGGCCAACAGCGTCGCCCTGGTCGCCCGCGGGGTGCCCGAACACGCGATGCGCCGGGCGCTCGGTGTCCAGGCCGCCGCCCAGGGCCTCGGCCTGGCGCTCGGGCCCAGCCTCGGCGGCCTGCTGGTGGAGCACGCCTCCTGGCGCTGGGTGTTCTGGATCAACGTGCCGGTCGCGCTGATCGGCATCCTGGCCGGCTGGTTCCTGCTGCCCCGGACCCACCGCCCCGACGCCCGCCCGGAGCCCCCGCCCCGCGGGGCCGCCCGGCCCGACCCGGACGGCGGACGCTTCGACCTGGCCGGGCTGCTCCTGCTCGCCGGCTCCACCACCGCGCTGCTGCTCGCCCTCTCCGCCGCCTCCGGCCTGCCGCTGCCCGGCTGGGCGGTCGGCGCGCTGCTGCTCGCCACCGTGCTGTCCGGACTCGGACTGGTCCGCCAGGAACGCCGCGCCACCCGGCCGATCCTCGCCCCCGGCCTGGTCAACACCCCCGGGGTGCGCCCCGGCCTCGCCGTCTCGCTGATCGGCTACCTGCTGCTGTTCTGCCCGCTGGTGCTCGGCCCGGTGCTGCTCGCCGAGGCGGGCCTGTCGACCGGGCGGGCGGGCCTGGTGATCACCGTGCTCCCGGCCGCGTTCGCGGTGGCCGCGACGCTGGGCGGCGCGCTGCTGCCGCGCGGCTGGTCGGACGTCACCCGCTGCCGCTTCGGCGCCTCCCTCGCCGGGGCCGGGCTGCTGGGCTGCGTCCTGCTCCCCGTACTGGGCGCCCCCGCCCTGGCGCCGGCCCTCCCCCTGCTGGTGACCGGCGGCGGGCTCGGCCTGCTGCTGCCCGCCAACAACGCGCTGGTGATGCGGGCGATACCGGCCGAGTGCTCGGCCGTCGGCGGTGGCATGGTCAACATGGCCCGCAGTCTCGGGACGGCGCTCGGCACCGCGCTGCCGGTGCTCGGCGTCCACCTGGCCGGACCGGTGCCGGGCGGCCGCGCGGTGCTGCTGGCGCTGGCCGCCGTGGCGGTCCTGGCCGTGGCGCTCGCCCGGCCGGTGCGGCGGCGCTGAGGGCGCGAAGAGCCGCGGTGGTGAACGCGGAGAACGGCCGGGGCGGTG
>NZ_BAAAKJ010000176.1:0-15537 GCF_039527695.1 Kitasatospora putterlickiae | reverse complement strand
CACCGCCCCGGCCGTGAGTTCGCCGTGCGGGGTCGCGCGCTTCAGGAGGCGGGCACGCCGGGGGCGGCGCCGCGCTCCTGCAGCATGTCGGTGATCAGGCCGATCTCCGAGGTCTGGCCGGCCACCATCGACTGGGCGAGCCGCTTCTCGGTCGCGTTGTCCGCCATGTCGACATAGCCCTGGGCCATCTCCACGCCGCCCTTGTGGTGCTCCAGCATCAGCTGCAGGTAGAACACCTCGGCGTCCCGCCCGCTCAGCGAACGGAGCTTGGCGAGCTGCGTGTTGGTGGCCATGCCGGGCATCAGCGAGCCGTCGTGCGCCTGGTAGTCGGCGCCGTGGCCGTGGCCGCCCATCGACATCCAGGCCATCGGCTTGGCCGGGGAGTGCTGGGTGAGCCCCCACTGGTCGAGCCAGCCCATCATCATGCCGCGCTGGTTGGCCTGGGTGTTGATGATGTCGAAGGCCAGGGTGCGGGTCGACTCGTCCGAGGTCCGGTCGCGGACGATGAACGACAGGTCCACCGCCTGCTGGTGGTGGGTCGACATGTCGCGGGCGAACCCGGCCTCCGGCGAGTCGTCCGCCGGCGCGCTGACCGAGGAGGTCCCGGAGGCGGACGTCCCGCCCGCCACCAGGGCCGGCACGCCGAGCGCGAGGGCGAGCGCGGCGGCCAGCGCGGCCGGCCACCAGATCCGCCGGCGCGAGGCCGCGCGGTCCGTCGCCGCCACGTCCTCCGCGGGCTCGGCGCTCTCCTCGGTGGCGGTCACATCGCCCCCATCGTGCAGGAGGCGCCCGGCTCCTGGGTCTGCTTGCCCTGGACGTACTTGGTGAAGAACTGGTTCACCCGCGGGTCGCTGGCGCTGTCCACGGTGAGCTGGGTCGACCAGGCGTTCAGGGTGATGGTGCCCTGCTCGTCCGGGTACGGGCTCATCAGCGAGTACGGGGTGGCCTTGACCTTCTCCGAGAGGGTCTTGATGTCGTCCGGGGTGGCCTTGCCGTTGTAGGTCACCCAGACCGCGCCGTGCTCCAGCGAGTGGACGGCGCGCTCGTTCTCGACCGGCTGGTCGTAGACGGTGCCCATGCAGTCCAGCCAGATCGCGTTGTGGTCGCCGCCGACCGGCGGGGTCTGCGGGTAGGTGACCTTCTCCTTGACGTGGTTGCGGCTCAGGTCGCCGAAGGTCTGCACGCCGTCGATCGGGGCCGCCGCGGCGGCCTCCTTGGCCTTCTTGTCCTTGTTGGCGTCGACCACGATCCAGGTGCCGGTGGCTATCGCCGCGATCACCAGCACGCCGGCGACCGAACCGGCAAGGATCTTGTTGCGGCGGTCGCGGCGCTGCTCGGCGGCGCGCAGCTCGGCGATCCGGGCGCGGCGGTCGTTGCTCGCCTGCTTGGCGCTGGGCTTGTTGCCCTGCGACTTGTTCGACTGCGTCTGCTTGGAGGCGGAACCCATGTGGTGTCCTTGTCCCCACCGCGCATCTGGCGCGGCGGTCTGAAAGAAGTGGCGGGAAGGGGCGGATCCGTCGGTCCCGCCCGCCCGGCGACGCGCTGGTCGGCGGGGAGGGGCCGGGGCCGGCGGCGGGTTCCGCTCAGGACCGGTGTACTTGGAGTTCGTGCAGGTCGGGCGCGGGGTGCGGGCCGACCAGCAGCCCGGCGGGCACCACCCGGGGCAGTGCCTCGGGGGCCTCCGTCAGGGTCGCCGCCACGGGTTGCGGGTGCGGCGGCGGGTTGGGGAGCTGGGCGTCCTGGGCGCAGTACGGGTGGCTGGAGCAGCCGTTGTTGCGGTGCGGCGGGTCGCCGTCGACCGAGCACCAGGTCCAGTGCCGGTGGCTCTCCGAGCGGATCCGGTCGCCGAGGGTCTGCGGCGCGGTGGCCGGACCGGTGGCGGCGTCGCCGCGGAGGTGGGCCGGGGCTCCGGTGGCGGTGTCGGCCGAAGTGGCGCCGACCCCGGTGGCGTCGACCGCAGGCCCGGCCGGGGGACCCGCCGGGACGGTCACCGGGAGGCCGGTCCGCTCGGCCGTGACCGCCTTGGCGTGTGCCGTGCAGGGCAGCGCCGTGAGCAGTCCGACCAGCAGCAGGATCCACAGCGCACCCACCGGGCGGACCACGGGTGCGGCCCTCCCCGGTCGGGGGTAGCTGGGGGCCGACGCGGTCATGCGCACATTTAATCAGCCGAACGAGTGAAGCGATCCCTCTCCCAGGCCCTCATTTTCCTCGCGGGAACGGCCGGAATACCCCGGAAACGCCCTCGTCGGGGCGGTTCGGTCGACTGCGGGAGGAACGGAAACGAAACGGGCGGAGAACCCGGTGATCGATATCGGCCGATGTGCGCGCGGTTGTCATCGAAACCCGGACAGGGCCGTTGCGCTTGGGGACAATGACGTCGAGCCAGCGACCAGGAGCCGCCAGATGACCAAGCAGGGTGCACCCGCGCAGCAGCAGCACCGGCCGGACGACGGCTGGTGGGACACGGTCTACGCGGGCCCGGCCGGCACCCTCCCCGACACCCCGGACGCCGATCCGGGGGAGGGCAGCGTCGACGACTGGTTCGAGACGGCGGCCGGGCTCATCGGGCAGCAGCGGAGCGCGCCCGGGGAGGCCGAGGCGTCCGGGGCACCTGAGGCGGCTTCGGCACCTGACGGCCGCGAGGCTTCTGAGGCCCTCGCGGTCCCCGAGGCCCCCGAGGCCCCCGTGCCTCCTGCGGCTCCCGGGGAGGAACTGCTGGAGCGGGACAGCATCGACGACTGGTTCGACACCGCCGTCGGCGTGATCGCCCCGCAGCCCCCGGCCGCCGACGAGACCCACCGCTTCCCCGCCCCCTTCTGGGCGGCGGACGCCCGGGTGCCGGAACCGCGCGCCAAGCCCGGGGCCGGGGCCCGGCCGGAGCCCGAACCCGGGCCCGAGCCGGTCGCCGTCGAGCCCGCACCCGCCGTCGAGCCGGCGCCCGAACCCGAACCCGAGCCCGTCGTCGAGCCCGAGCCGGAGCCCGTCGTCGAGCCCGAGCCCGAGCCCGAGCCCGCCGCCGAGGCACCAGCGCCGCGCCCGGCTCCCCGGCCCGGGCGGGGCGAGGACGCGCCCGCCGTGCCGCACGTCGGCGAGCGGCCGCCCACCTACGGTCCCGAGCCGACCGCCGTACCCGAGGCCGACCCCGGTTCGCTGGGCGGCGTCGTCCCCGACACCGTGCTGGAGGGCGCCCAGTACGCCGCCACCACGCTGCGGGCGGTCTCCGTCCGGGGCGACTCCGCCCGCTACCGGGGCGAGCCCCGGCGGGACTCGCTGCTGGTGACCCGGTTCGGCGAGGGGGCGGACGGCCTGCTGCTCGCGGTGCTGGGCGGCCTCGACCACGCGGGGCCCGCCGCCGAGCAGGTCGCCACCGCCGCCGCCGAGTCCTGCCGTCAACTCGCCGGCGCGGTCGGCCGCAGCCGCGAGGGCCTGGCCGCCGACCTCCGCGACGGCGCCCGCGACCGGCTCCGCTACGGCCTCCAGCGGCTCGCGTTAAGCGCCGTCGCCCCGCTCCGCGCCCTGGCTCCGGACGACCCGGACGACCCGGACGCCGAGCCGTCCCCGGCCTCGCTGCACTGCCTGCTGCTCTCCCTCGACCCGGAGGCCGGCTACCGGGCGGCGTTCGGCGTCGGTCCGGGCGGGCTGTACCTGCTGCGCTCCGGCCACTGGATCGACGCCTACGCGGCCCGGCTGCTGCACCAGCCCGACGGCCAGTCGCCGGTCCCGGAGACCCAGGCGCCGGACCCGCGCCCGTTCCGTTTCCGGATGGTCCCGGCGACCCCGGGCGACATCCTGCTGCTGTGCACCCCGGGCCTGGCCCGCCCGATCACCGACGAACCGGCCGTCGCCCACTTCCTGGCCTCCCACTGGGCGCACCCCCACCCCCCGGGCACCGTGGACTTCCTCCGCCAGGTCCAGGTCCGCGCCAAGGGGTACGCCGACGACCGCACCGCGGCCGCCATCTGGACCGAATAGCCCCCCGGCTACCTATCCTTACGGCCATGACCGTCCAGCCTCCGGAGAGTTCTCCGAACCCCGTTCCCCCGGGTGACATCCGCGCCTCCCACGACGACCGGGAGGCCGTGGTGGCGCACCTGCGCGACGCGGCGGCCGAGGGGCGCATCGACCTCGACGAGCTGGACGACCGCCTGGAGCGGGCGCTGAAGTCGAAGACCCACGGCGAGCTGGCCGTCCTGATCGCCGACCTGCCCAGCCGGAACCCGGTGGAGGGCCGGCAGCCGCTGGTCCTCAGGGGCGGCATGGCTGGTACGTCGTGCGGTCCCGGACGCTGGGAGGTGCCCGGCCGGGTGATCGCGTACGGGGGCCTCGGGGGCGTGAAGATCGACTTCACCCGGGTCGAGTGCCACTTCACGGAGGTGGCGGTGGAGGCGTACGGGGAGATGGCCGGCGTCACGATCGTCGTCCCCGACGCCTGGGCCGTGGACGCCGCCGGTGTGGATCCCGGCATGGGGGGCCTGAAGGACAGGACCACGCCCGACCGGCTCCCGGGGACCCCGCTGATCCGGCTGACCGGGTCCGGCGGCATGGGGGGAGTGGTCGTCCGCCACCCCAACCGCCGGGAACGGCGCAAGCTGCAGAGCAACCCGGCGCAGGCCTAGCCAGCTAGCCGGCCGCCTCCCCGGCGCCGAGGAGGGTGTCGCAGGCCGTGGCGGCGAGGTGCCGGGCGCGGGGGCGGTCGGCGCCGGGGAGGCCCAGGGCGAGGGGGACGGCGAGGCCGTCCAGGAGGGCGCGGATCTGGATGGCGCGCTCGGTGGCGTCGCCGGGGGCGAAGCGGGCGGTGGCGGTGCCCTCCTCGATCAGGGCGACCAGGTCGGCCTGCCAGGGCGCCTCGATCTCCAGCTGCCCCCGCCGCAGCTCCTCGCTGGCGGGGGAGCGCCCCCACACCTCGACCCAGAGGATCCAGCGCGGATCCCCCGGGCCCTCCGGGAGGTAGAGCGCGGTGTACTCGTCCAGCCGCCGCCGCGCGCCGCGGCCGCCGTCGGCGAGCATCGCCCGGCGGCGGGCGCCGAGCTGCTCCTCGCTCCACCGGAGGGTCTCCAGCAGCAGCTGGTCCTTGCTGCCGAAGTAGTAGAGCAGGTGCCCGGCGCTCATCTGGAGCTGCTTGCCGAGGCCGGCCATGGTGAGTTTGGCGAGCCCGTGCTCGGCGATCGCGGCGCGCGCGGTGGCGAAGACCTCCTCGCGGGGGCGGGCGGGTCGGCGCGGGCGGGCGTCGGCCATCGGTGCTGCTCCTCCGGGCTCAAGGGGGCCTTCACGATACCGACCGTGGCGGACGGGCCACGGAGCGGGACGTCGGGCGGTTCGGGGCCCGGCTCCTGCGGGTACGAACCGACCAGGATGTTCCCGACCTCAGGGGGTGGCCATGGCCACGATGATCGCCCTGTTCGCCGGTCTCGCCGTTCTGGTGACCGGCCTGGCGGTGTACCTCCACCGGCGCCCCGGCGGCCCCACCGAGAACCTCGACGGGGTGCTGGCCGAGCAGGAGCGGCTGGCCGGGCTGCGGGCCCTCCGCTCCTCCTACAGCTCGATCGCGATGCACAGTTCCCACGGACTCACCACCGACGACCTGGGGAGGTACCACCGATAGGAATCAGGCCTTCGGCTGCTGCTGCGTGATGCAGTGGATGCCGCCGCCGTTGGCGAAGATCTCGCGCGCGTCGACCAGTTCGACCGTGCGGCCGGGGTAGGCCTCGGCCAGGACGGCGGCGGCCTGCTGGTCGCGCGGGTCGTCGAAGGCGCACAGCACCACGGCGCCGTTGGCGACGTAGTGGTTGATGTACGAGTAGTCGACCGGCTCGCCCTCCTCGTCCAGCAGGACGGTGGGGGCGGGCAGCTCGACGACCTCCAGCCGGCGGCCCTGGGCGTCGGTGGAGGCCCGCAGGATCGCCACCAGCTCCTGGCACACCTCGTGGTCGGGGTGCGCCGGGTCCGGCTGGACGTGGGCGACGACGACGCCGGGGCGGACGAAGGAGGCGACGATGTCGATGTGCCCGCGGGTGCCGAACTCGTCGTAGTCGCGGGTGAGCCCGCGCGGCAGCCAGATCGCCTTGGTGGTGCCGAGGAAGGCGTGCAGCTCGGCCTCGACCTGCTCCTTGGTCCAGTCGGCGTTGCGGCCCTCGCCGAGCTGGACGGTCTCGGTGACGAGCACGGTGCCCTCGCCGTCGACGTGGATGCCGCCGCCCTCGTTGATGAGCCGGGAGGCGAACCGCTGGACCCCGGTCAGCTCGCTGACGTGCTCGGCGACGTGCTCGTCCTTGTCCCAGCGGGCCCAGGACTGCGCGCCCCAGCCGTTGAAGATCCAGTCGGTGGCGGCCAGCCCGCCCTCGCCGTCGACCAGGAAGGTCGGGCCGATGTCGCGCATCCAGGCGTCGTTCAGCGGGCGCTCGACGATCTCGACCGCGTCGGCGACGTACTTGCGGGCCTCCGCGGTCTCGCCGGTGTTCACGACCAGGGTGACCGGCTCGTACCGGACGATGGTGTTGGCGACGTTCGCCCAGGCCTCGCGCGCCGCGTGCAGGTGCTCCGGCGTGTCGAAGGTCGGGTTGTCGGTCGGGAAGGCCATCCAGGTGCGGTCGTGCGGGTGCCACTCGGCGGGCATCCGGTAGCCGAGCGAGGCGGGGGTGGCGGTGGTCATCGCGGCGTCCTTCGGTGGGGCGGGGAGGGTCAGAGGAAGTAGAGGCGGCTGAGCGAGACGCTCTCGGCGGGCTCGGAACGCAGCGGGGCGCCGTCGAGCGAGACCAGGCCGGTCTCGGTGACCTCGACGCGGCCGGTCCGGGCGTTGCGCACCATGTCGCGCGGGCCGATGCCGCGGGTGCCCCGGACGCCGACGCGCCGGCGCCGGGTGGGCAGGCCGTCGGCGGGGCGGTCGAGGTAGGCGGCGTCGGCGGCGGCCTGGGCGACGAAGGCGACCGAGATGTCGGCGGCGGTGGCGCCGTGCGCGCCGAACTGCGGGCCGAGCACCAGGGGCTCGCAGCGGTCGGTGGAGGCGTTGGGGTCGCCGACCACGCCGTAGGCGGGGAAGCCGGACTTGAGGACCAGCTGCGGCTTGGCGCCGAAGTGGTCCGGGCGCCACAGCACGATGTCGGCGAGCTTGCCGATCTCGATCGAGCCGACCTCGTGGGCCAGGCCGTGGGCGATGGCGGGGTTGATGGTGAGCTTGGCGATGTAGCGCAGCACGCGCTCGTTGTCGTCGCCGCTCTCGACGGTGCCGAAGCCGCCGTCCAGCGGGCCGAGCTCGGCCTTCATCTTGCCGGCCATGGCGAAGGTGCGGCGAACGGTCTCGCCGGCCCGGCCCATGCCCTGGGCGTCGGAGGAGGTGATGCCGATGACGCCCAGGTCGTGCAGCACGTCCTCGGCGCCCATCGTGCCGGCCCGGATGCGGTCGCGGGCCATCGCGGCGTCGCCGGGCAGGTCGGTCTTGAGGTCGTGCGCGGAGACGATCATGTCGAAGTGCTCGCCCAGCGCGTCCCGGCCGAACGGCAGGGTGGGGTTGGTGGAGGAGCCGATGACGTTCGGCACGCCCGCCATCTTGAGCACGTTGGGCACGTGGCCGCCGCCGCAGCCCTCGATGTGGAAGGCGTGGATGGTCCGGCCCTCCAGCACCTTGAGGGTGTCCTCGACGGAGAGGCACTCGTTGAGGCCGTCGGTGTGCAGGGCGACCTGGACGTCGTACTCCTCGGCGACCCGCAGCGCGGTGTCCAGGGCGCGGGTGTGGGCGCCCATGTCCTCGTGCACCTTGAAGCCGGAGGCGCCGCCCTCGGCCAGGGCCTCGATCAGCGGGGCCTCGTCGGAGGAGGAGCCGCGGCCGAGGAAGCCGATGTTGACCGGCCAGGCGTCGAAGGCGTTGAAGGCGTGCCGCAGCGCCCACGGCGAGTTGACGCCGACGCCCCAGACCGGGCCGAACTCCTGGCCGATGATCGTGGTGACGCCGGAGGCGAGCGAGGCCTCCATGATCCGCGGCGACAGCAGGTGGACGTGGGTGTCGATGGCGCCGGCGGTGGCGATCATGCCCTCGCCGGAGACGATCGTCGTCCCGGTGCCGACGACCACGTCGACGCCGTCCATGGTGTCGGGGTTGCCGGCCCGGCCGATCGAGGCGATCCGGCCGGCGATCAGGCCGATCGAGGTCTTGCGGATGCCCTGGACCGCGTCGATCACCAGGACGTTGCTGATCACCACGTCGCAGGTGTCGCGGACGGCGGCGGGCTTGAGGTGCAGGCCGTCGCGGGCGGTCTTGCCGAAGCCGGCCAGGAACTCGTCGCCCGGCGCCTGCGAGTCGGACTCGACGCGGACGATCAGCCCGGAGTCGCCGAGCCGGATCCGGTCGCCGGCGCGCGGGCCGTGCACGGAGATGTAGTCGAGGGGGGTGATGGACGTCACGACTCGACCTCCGCGTCGTCGAAGTGGGTGAGGTAGCCGGTGGCGCGGGCCTTGGCCAGCGCGGCCTCCTTGGCGCCCGGGGCGTCCAGCGGGCCGTCGACCAGGCCGGCGAAGCCGATCGCGACCCGCGCGCCGCCGATCGGGACGAGGCCGACCTCGACGGTGGCGCCCGGGTCGAAGCGCACCGAGGAGCCGGCCGGGATCGCCAGGTGGGTGCCGTAGGCGGCGGCGCGGTCGAAGGCCAGGCGCGGGTTGGCCTCGAAGAAGTGGAAGTGCGAGGTGACCGAGATCGGCACCCCGGAGGTGTTGTGGACGGGCACCACGACGCTCTCCTCGACCGGGTCGTAGCCGGCGCCGTCGCCGAGCAGCGCGCCGCCGGGGGCGCCGTCGCCGAGTGAGCCGGCGCCCCGGAACGGGTCGTTGACCACGGCGAGGCGGGTGCCGTCGTCGAAGACCGCCTCGACCTGGACCACGGTGACCACGTCGGGCACGCCGGGCAGCACGTCCTCGGCGCTGAGCACCGAGCGGCCGGCCTCGATGGCCTCGGCGAGGCGCCGGCCGTCCCGGGCGGCCTCGCAGACGGTGTCGGCGATCAGCGCGGTCGCCTCGGGGATGTTGAGGCGGACGCCTCGGGCGCGGCGGGCGCGGGCCAGCTCGGCTGCTGTGAAGATCAGCAGCCGGTCCCGCTCGGTGGGGGTCAGTCGCACGGTTCCTCGCTCGCGGTCGCCGGGAGAGGGGGGTGAGGGTTTTTAGAACAGCGTTCAAACATCTCCGGCCATTGAACCCGGAGCCGCCCGCCCTGTCCAGCCTTGCCGTTCCCGCGCCGATCGGCCCGTCGGCGGACCCGGCACGGCGGCGCCGGAGGGTCGAAAACCGCCCGTACGCTTCGCAAACCCGTCCGTCGCGGGCAGTTGGATCACGTGAAGCGCCCCGTGCCCCCTTCACCCCAGGTGATCGCCGGGGCGCTGTTCCAAATGCCGAAAGCTGGGCATGAGGATGATTGGTCAGTACCAAGGGGGCCGACCGACCGGCGGGGGATCCGGACCGGCGGCCAGGAACGAGGGCGGGGGCAGGGGTGATGGACGGTCAATCGCGATTCCCGCGGCAGCGGACAAGTTCGGGGGGAGCCTTCCGGGTGACCGGGAGCCAGGGAGCCCCGGCGGGCGCGGCCGGCCCCGCGAACGCGGTGGGCGCGGCGGGCGTCACCCTGCCGGGCGTACCGGCGCCGGGGTGCGCGCTCAATCGCCGGCTCCACCTGGCGCTGGAGGCCGCCGACCTGGTCGGCGTCGGTGCGGTCCGCCACCGGCTGCGCGCCGCGCTCGGCCTGTGGGGCGTGCCCGAGCTGGCCGACACCGCCGAACTGCTCACCTCCGAACTGGTCACCAACGCGCTGCGGCACACCGGTCAGGGCGCGGTCTTCGACGCCGTGCTCACCGGCGACCAGCGGCTGCGCGTCGAGGTCCACGACGGCGCGGCCCGGCTGCCCGGCCGGCGCCGCGACCCGGACATGTACGCCACCTCCGGCCGCGGGCTGCTGCTGGTCGAGGCGCTCGCCGATTCCTGGGGCGTCCAGCTGCGCGGCGACGGCAAGGTCACCTGGTTCGAACTGGCCACCGTCGGCGCCTGAGTCCGCGCGGCCCCGGGTTCCGGGTGGCCGCGCCGCCCCGTTCCGGCCGGGGCTGACGCCGTTTGTCGTACGAGCACTGTTCGCTATCGAACGATGCCGGGAAGTGAAGGCGGAAGGCAAGATTTCCGGCCCGTTGCCATTGCCGCTCGGCCGAACATTGGCCAGGATGGTGGGAATGTGTGCCCACGTGCGAGATGCGGCGGGGAAAGACCACCTCGACCACTGACCGCCCGTCGGCGCGCGACCGTCGAGCACCACCCACATACGCCACGCGGCCCGTCCGGACGGTCGGCGCGGTCCGTCACGGCAGCGGCAGGAGCAGCATGCCCACAGAGTCCGAGTCACCGGGGCCGGCCCTTCCTACCGGTCCGTCCACGACCGGCTCCGGGCGGGCCAGACCCCCCGCGCAGGCGGCCCGGCGGCACTCGCTGCGCACCGCCCCCGGCCTCGCGGCCGGCCGGCTGGCGCCGATGCTCCCCGGCGGCCTGCCGCCCTCCCAGGGCGACACCACGCCGGACTGGCTGGAGCCGGCGATGGCCGCCAACGGCATCGGCTCCTTCGACTGGGACATCCGCCGCGACATCCTGGAGGGCGACCAGCGCGCCTGCACCATCGTCGGCCTCGACGCCGTCGAGAAGGGCCGCTTCGACCGCTCCTCCGCCTCCTTCCTGGCCCTGCTCCACCCCGAGGACGCCCCCGTGGTGCGCCGCCGGGTCGAGCGCGCCGTCGCCGAACTCGGCCAGTGCGGCGCCTACTACCGCACGGTCGGCCCGAACGGCGCCATGCGGGCCGTACGGTTCCGCGGCCGGGTGCTCGCCGACGCCTTCGGCCGCGCCTCCCGGATGGTCGGTTTCGTCTGGGACGCCACCGTCGAACTGCACAAGCGCGACCGCGCCGACCGGCTCGCCCTGCTGCGCGAGGAGCGCTCCCGCTTCATCAAGGAGGCCGCCCGGGCGCTCTCCGAGGCGGTCACCGTGCGCGACGTCGCCCGGGTCTTCACCGAGCTGCCGCTGCCCGGCCTGCCGCCGGACGGCCTGGTGCTCGCCTCCTTCGAGGCCGGCCGGGTGCAGATCCTCGGGGCCTCCGGCTACCGCACCGACGAGCTGGCCGGCTACGACCGCTCGATGCTGCCGCCGAGCCACCCCGCCGCCGAGGCGCTGCGGGGCCGCGCCCCGGTGTTCTGCGCCAGCCGCGAGGAGTACCGCGAGCGCTACCCCGACGTCTGGGAGCAGGCCCGGCGCACCACCCGCAGCTCCTGGGCCTTCCTGCCGCTGGTCGCCAGCGGCCGGGCGATCGGCGTCTGCGTGGTCAGTTTCGACGACGACCGCCGGCTCGACGCCGACGAGCGCACCCTGCTCTCCACCCTCGGCGGCCTGGTCGCCCAGTCCCTGGCCAGGGCCCGGCTGCACGACGCCGAGCACGAGCTGGCGGCCGGCCTGCAGCGCGTGATGCTGCCGCGCACCGTGCCCTCCGTACCCGGCGTCACCACCGCCGTCCGCTACCTGGCGGCCGGCTCCGGCCTGCAGATCGGCGGCGACTGGTACGACGTGGTGCCGCTGCCCGGCGGCCACGTCGGCCTGGTGATCGGCGACGTCCAGGGCCATGACGTGCACGCCGCCGGCATCATGGGCCAGCTGCGGATCGCCCTGCGCGCCTACGCCGCCGAGGGCCACCCGCCCGCCGCGGTGATGGCCCGGGCCTCCCGCTTCCTCGCCGACCTCGACACCGACCACTTCGCCACCTGCACCTACGCCGAGGTCAACGTCGACTACGGCGTCGTCTACGCCGTCCGGGCCGGCCACCTCGACCCGGTGGTCCGGCGCGGCGACGGCACCGCCGCGAGCGTCCCGGTGGCCGGCGGGCTGCCGCTCGGCATCGCCCCGGACGAGGAGTACCGGGTCACCCGGTTCAGCCTCGACCCGGGCGAGACCGTGGTGCTCTGCACCGACGGCCTGGTCGAGGCGCGCGGCATGGACCTCGACGAGGGCGTCGCCCGGCTCACCGCGGTGCTCTCCGAACCGCTCGCCGACCCGGCCGGGACCGGCCGCGACCCGCTGGACGAGCTCGCCGACCGGATCGCCTCGCAGGCCGCCGACTCCAGCGAGCGCGAGGACGACATAGCGCTGCTCCTGCTGCGCTGGGACGGCCCCGAGGGCGGTCTGGCGGCCCAGCAGCTGCGCCGCCGGATCGGCCAGGCCGACCTCGCCCGGATCGCCGAGGTCCGCGCCGAACTGCGCGACGCGCTGCGCCGCTGGGGCGTGGCCGAGCTGATCGACACCGCCGAACTGCTCTCCTCCGAGCTGGTCACCAACGCCATCCGGCACACCGACCGGGACGCCATGTTCACCGCCCGCCTCTACCGGGAGTCGGCCGCGGACGGCGGCCGGGCGCGGCTGCGGGTCGAGGTGGAGGACGAGTCGGACCTCTGGCCGACCCGCCGCACACCGGGGGAGCAGGCCTCCTCCGGGCGCGGGCTGATGCTGGTCGAGGCGCTGGCCGACGGCTGGGGCGTGGAGCCCCGGGGGTCGGGCAAGCGGATGTGGTTCGAGCTCAGCGTGACGCCCGCGGAGTAGCGGCTACCGGGGCGTCAGCCGAACTGCTGCTCCAGGTCCTTCAGCTTCTTCTCCAGGTCGTCCAGCCGGGGCAGCGGCATGGTGTCGTCCTCCGTGGTGAGGTCCACGGTGCGCCGCTCCGGCCTGGCCGGCAGGCCCGGCTGGGTGAAGGTGCCCTCGACGGCGGGCCGCTCCGGTCCGGGGCCGCCCGTCCCGCCGTCGGGGGCGCTCGCTATGGCGGACTCCGGGCCGGACTCCAGCTGCCGGGCCGCCGGCGGGGACGCGCCGCCGCCACCGCGCTGGCGCCAGACGCTGTTGGTGCGGTTGATCGCCCGGATCTCGGCCCGCTCCCGGCGCCCCGCCAGTTTGCGGCGCTCCTTCTCCCTGGTCCGCTCGCGCTTGTCGTCGCGGACGTCCTCGACCGCCTCGTCCAGGGTGCGGACGTTCTCCAGCAGCATCAGTGACCAGGCCGCGTAGGTCTCGCGCGGGGCGCGCAGCCAGCGGACGATCCGGATCTGAGGCAGCGGACGGGGGACGAGCCCCTGCTCGCGCAGCGCGGCCCGGCGGGTCTGCTTGAGCGCGCGGTCGAACAGCACGGCGGCCGAGAGCGACATCCCCGCGAAGAACTGCGGCGCGCCGGCGTGGCCGAGGCCGCGCGGGGCGTGCACCCAGTTGAACCAGGCCGAGGCCCCGGCGAACAGCCAGACCAGCAGCCGGGAGCCGAGCGCCGCGTCGCCGTGGCTGGCCTCGCGGACGGCGAGCACCGAGCAGAACATCGCCGCGCCGTCCAGGCCGAACGGCACCAGGTACTCCCAGCCGCCGGACAGGTTGAGGTTCTGCACCCCGAAGCCGACCAGGCCGTGGAAGGAGAGCGCGGCGGCCACGGCCGCGCAGCAGAACAGCAGCGTGTACGAGGCCCCGCCGTACAGGGACTCCTTGCGGCGGCGGCGTTCCTCGGCCCGCTCCCAGGAATCCGCGGCCTTTCCGCCGCTCGCGGCTCCCCGGTTCCGGGCCAGGGCCACCAGGAGTGCGCTGACCAGCAGCACCGCAACGCCGGTGATGGCCCAACCAAGCGGTATGTCGGACAATTTCATCGCCTGGACCAGCCTCGCTTTCCTGCGTCGTCGTGATGGCGGGGACCATCATGACGGATGCCCGGGCGGGGAATGACTGATTTCCTGTCAATGCACCGGGGAGAGGGATTTCTGGCGAGGGATAAGTCTCATCGTCGTATTTATAGGGAAAAGGGGAGGCGGGAATTCCGGAGGCCGCCCCGACCTCCGTCAGCCGCGTACGACGCGGGGGCGGTCGGCGCACATCGCCTCGATCCGCGCCGTGTGGACGTGGCGGCGGCCGGCCCGGTAGCGCCCGGGGCGTTCGGTGTGCGCCGGGGCGCCGGACGCCGGGGCGGTGAATCCAGCGCCCGGCGTGAAGGGCGCGCACTCCGGCGCGCCGGGGCCGGGTGGAGCGCGGGAACGGCGAGGCGAACCCGGCCGGGTCACTGCTCGACCCGGCCAGGTTAGGCTCACCTTAGCTGATCGGCCCTTGGGCCTGCCTCTCGACGTGTCCGTCGGGAGGAGCGCCCGACGCGCGGCCCGCGCCCAGTTGGCGGGCGAGCCAGACCGGCACGCCCCCGAGCGCCTGCACCAGCCGGGCCGCCTCCGCCCGCAGCCGCGCGGCCTCGGCCGGTTCGGACACCTCGGCCAGCGCCGCCAGCGCCGGCGCCACCCCCACCGTGAAGCCCAACTGCTCGCGCAGCCGCAGCGAGGCGTCGAACCCCTCCCGCGCCCGCTCGTGGTCCCCGGCGGCGAGCGCCAGCGCGGCCAGGTGGCGCCAGGTCGAGGAGCGGAGCAGTTCGTCACCGCGCTCGCCCGCGCCCTCGTGCGCCCGCCGGTAGGCGATCCAGGCCGCCGTCGGGTCGCGCAGCAGGTTCTCCGCGACCAGCCCCCGCCGGAAGTCCAGCAGCGGCCGGCCCGGCGCGTCCGGTGGCAGCAGCGCCGAGGTGCGGCCGAGCGCGGCCTGTGCCTCGTCCAGCCGGTCGCGGGCGCCGAGCACACTGGCCACGTACGCCAGGAAACCCCGGGCGCAGGCCGCCGCCGCGCGCTGCTCGGTGGTCGCCGCGACGGCCTCGGCCAGCCGCAGCGCCTGTTCGGCCTGGCTCCAGTTGGCGGCGGTGAACAGGCACTGCTCGATCAGCAGTTCGGCCCTGACGAGCGCCGCCGCCGGGTCGCGCTCGGCGGCCGGCCGTAACAGGTCGGCGGCCTCCCGCCAGCACGCCCGGGACCGCAGTCGCCACACGGTGTCCCCCGGCTCCGGAGGCGCCGCCGGCCCCCGTGCGTCCCGGCCACTAGGGCCCCATCCGTGCTCCGACAACGCCACCTCCTTGTGTGCGCCATCCAGCAGGAAGCGGGCCCCTCCCCACTCGTGGCATGACGCGCCACAGGCCCGCGCTGTGGCGGCAATTCAACACGGGGGCGAGCTTGTGCACCAGATCACGAGCGGAGGTTGTTGCGCCCGGACGGACTTTCGTCTAAACGATCAGCGGGCGGCGGGACGGGCCCCGGGCGGGCGTCAGGACGTCCAGCCGGTCTCCATCAGGGCCTCCGCGGCGCCGTTCGCGGGCTGCGGCACACCCGCCAGGTCCAGGCTGAACAGGGCCACCAGCAGCTGTTCCCCCCGCACCGTGGCCTGGTGCGAATAGCCCGCGAGAGTGAACATCGCGGCGGCCATCTCCTCCGCGTGCAGGGTCTGCAGCCACAGGCACTCGACCGACTTCACGTCGGCCGGCTCGGTCCAGGTGTCCACCTGGGCGACCATCCGGCTGCCCAGCAGGGTGACCCCGTCGCGCTCCTGGGCCTCCGTCAGCTCCAGGTCGTCGAAGCCCAGCCACTCCAGGTAGCGGGCCGCGGTGAACACCGCGTCCTGGGAGGTCCGCACCGGGTGCGGGCGGAACGGCGCGCGCCG
>NZ_BAAAKJ010000175.1:8638-20156 GCF_039527695.1 Kitasatospora putterlickiae | reverse complement strand
TCAAGGCCGCCGCCCAGGCGCTCGCCACCGAGCAGCGCACCGCCGCCCTGCTCGCCACCGAGGCCCGGCTCGCCGACCTGCTCTCGCTCACCCCGTACCAGGAGTCCGCGGAGGAGGACGCCGGCTTCCTCACCCCCGCCGTCCTCGACCGCAACGCCGAATACCTGCGCGAACTCCTCGACGAGGCCATCGCCACCGCCGAACGCACCCTGTTCGACCTGCGCACCGCCGCCGCCGACGACTCCCGGATCCTCGCCGCGCTCGGCGACGGCGGCCTGCTGCCGCCCGGCCCGGACGTGCTCGCCACCGTCGAGTACCTCGCCGAGCACGGCATCCCCGCCCTGCCCGGCTGGCGCTACCTCGCCCAGTCCGTCGACCCGGCCGACCACGAGGCGATCCTCGCCGCCCGCCCCGAACTCGTCGACGGCGTCGTGGTCACCGACCCGCACTCCCTGGAGCGGGCCCGCGAGGCGCTGCGCGCCGCCGCCCTGCTGCCCCGCTCCACCGTCGCCGTCGGCGCCGCCGCCTCGCTGATCGCCCCGATCACCGACGAGCCCGCGTTCTTCCTGGTGCCGCCGAACCCGGCCATGCACGACGAGTCCGCCGCCGACGACGAGCGCCGCGAACTGCGCGCCCGCGCCACCGCCCGCGAGGAGCACATCCGCGAACTCGCCGCCCGCCTCGGCGGCGACCGCGCGCTCGCCGCCCGCCTCGCCTCCTGGCACGCCAGCTGCCCGCCCGGCACCCTCGCCGAACTCGCCGCCGCCGCCGAGAGCGCCCGCGAGCACGCCGAGCAGGCCGCCGCCGCCCTGGCCACCCTGCGGGCCGACCACGACGAGGCCGAGACCGACCACGCCGCCGCGGCAGACGCCCACGAGGAGCACCGGGAGGTCGCCCAGCGCGCCCGCCGCCGCGCCGACGCCCTCTCCGGCCTCGCCTTCCGGCTGCGCGAGCGCGCCAACTGGAGCCGCCGCCAGCGCGAACTCGCCGAGGACGCCGCCGAGTGCGACCGCCGCCAGGCCGTCTGCGCCGAACGCGCCCGCACCTGCGACGAGGACCGCCGCGCCGCCCAGCGCGCCGCCGACGACGCCCGCCGCACCGCCCGCACCCTGCGCGCCGAACGCGCCGAGATCTCCGCCGCCGAGCAGTCCGACGAGCCCGCCGAGGCGNNGGCCTACCGCTCCGCCGCCCAGCTCTACGAGAAGGTCGGCGTCGGCGCCGACCTGCGCGCCGAACAGGCGCGCGCCGAGGGCGACGAGGCCGCCGCCGCGACCGAACTCGACCGCCTCACCAACAAGGTCCGCGTCCGCGCCGAGGAACTGCTCAACAGCCCCGACGGCGCCGACGGCCCGGCCCGCCAGGCCGCCGCCGCCCGCGCCGAGGAGCTGGTCGCCACCATCGAGGCCCGCGCCGCCGCCGCCAGCGAGCAGCTCGGCCGGCTGCGCGGCGAGGCCGAACGCTCCGCCCCCGCCGACGGCGAGTCGCACACCGAGCTGCCCGAGGAGCTCGTCCCCACCGACCCCGAGCACGCCCAGGCCCTGCTGCGCGGCGCCACCAGCCGGCTCGCCGAACGCCGCGAGGCCGTCGACGCCGCCCGCACCGCGCACGCCGACCTCCAGCGCACCTTCGACGCCGCCCAGGCCGCCGCCGCCGACTTCGACGAGCACGCCGGCCAGCTCCGCGACGGCCTGCGCGAGCAGCAGGACGACGCCGAGACCCCGGTCGACCCCTACCTCAGCGCGCTCGCCGAAGCCCGCGCCGCCGCCGCCGAGGCCCGCCGCGCCCTGCGCACCGCCGCCGGCGAGCTGTCCTCCGCCGAACTCGCCGTCCGCGACGCCTCGGACGCGCTGGTCCGGCACGCCAACGCGGCCCGCTTCGAGGCCGTCCGCACCCCGGCCCGCCAGCAGATCCGCGAGCTGCCCGCCTCCGCGCTGCCCGACCACGCCGCCAACTGGGCCGCCGCCTTCGCCCCCCGGCTGCGGGTGCTCACCGACGAACTCGCCCAGCTGGAGCGCAACCGCGGCTCGATCGTCGACCGGCTGCGCGGCCTGGTCGAGTCCTCGCTGACCACGCTGCGCGCCGCCCAGCGGCTCTCCCGGCTGCCCGAGGGCCTGGGGGAGTGGTCCGGCCAGGAGTTCCTGCGGATCCGCTTCGAGGACCCGGACCACGCGACCCTGGTCGAGCGGCTCGGCGAGGTCATCGACGAGGCCACCCGCGCCGCCGTCCGCAAGAACAGCGACCTGCGCCGTGACGGCATGTCCCTGCTGCTGCGGGGCGTCGCCGCCGCGATCGGCCCCAAGGGCGTGGCCGTCGAGATCCTCAAGCCGGACGCGGTGCTGCGCGCCGAGCGGGTGAGCGTCGGCCAGATGTCCGACGTGTTCTCCGGCGGCCAGCTGCTCACCGCCGCCATCGCGCTGTACTGCACGATGGCCGCGCTGCGCGCCAACGACCGGGGCCAGTCCCAGCTGCGGCACGCGGGCACGCTGTTCCTGGACAACCCGATCGGCCGCGCCAACGCCACCTACCTGCTGGAGCTCCAGCGTGCGGTGGCCGACGCCCTGGGCGTCCAGCTGATCTACACCACCGGCCTGTTCGACACCACCGCGCTCGCCGAGTTCCCGCTGGTCATCCGGCTGCGCAACGACGCCGACCTGCGGGCCGGCCTGAAGTACATCTCGGTGGAGGAGCACCTGCGGCCGGGCCTGCCGGCGGCGCCGGACCCGGACGGCCCGGCCATCCACGGCGAGATCACCGCCACCCGGATGTTCAAGCGCCCGGCGGAGGTTCCGGCCTCGTCGTGACCGCCGTAGCGTGGGGCCCATGTCCATGCTGACGATCGCTCACCTCAGTGACATCCACCTCGGCCAGGACCACCACGGCGACGCGGGCGAGCGCGCCCGGCGGCGGGCCGAGCGGGTGATGGCGTACCTCGACGCCCTGCCGGGACCGCTGGACGCGGTGCTGGTCACCGGCGATCTCGCCGACCACGGGACGGCCGCCGAGTACCGGGAGGCCGCCGAGGTGCTGGCCTCGCGGCACCCGGTGCTCACCTGCCCCGGCAACCACGACGTGCGCGGGGCGTACCGGGAGGTGCTGCTCGGCGAGGCGCCGTCCGGCGGCCCGGTCAACCGGCTGCACGCGCTGCCCGGCGCCGATGTGCTGATGCTCGACTCCTCGATCCCCGGGCAGGACGACGGCCTGCTGGACGACGCCACGCTCGACTGGCTGGACGCCGAACTCGGCGCCGGGCGCACCGAATCGCCCGCCCTGGTGGCCTTCCACCACCCGCCGGTGGAACTGCACCTGCCGCACGTCGACCCGATCCGCCAGTTCGGCGCGGTGCGGCTGGCGCGGGTGCTGCGCCGGCACCCCCGGGTGGCGGCCCTGCTCTGCGGCCACGCGCACACCCCCGCCGCGACCACCTTCGCCGGTCTGCCGCTGCTGGTCGCGCCCGGGGTGGTCTCCACCGTCACGCTGCCCTGCGAGGGCGGGAGCGGCATCGCCTTCGACCATCCGCCGATGCTGGCCTTCCACGTCTTGGACGGGGACCGCCGGCCGACCACCCACTACCGGGTGGTCAGCCCCGCCTGACGGGTCGCCGGACCGCCGGGGTGCGGCGGCCCGGCCGGCGGCTGGTAGGGCGGCTGCGGCGGGCGGGGGCGCGGTGGGTACTGGGGGTACTGCTGCTGCTGGTGGTGGGGCGGGCGCGGCTGCTGCTGGTGGGCCGCCGGGCGCCCCGCCGGTGCGCGGCTGCCGGCCATCGGCGAGGCGGAGTTCGGCGCGCGCATCCGCTGTGCGGCGACCTGGCGGGAGATCAGGATCTCCAGCAGGCACCACATCGTGCCGAACACCCCCACCCCCATCGCCATCAGCGCCGGAGTCATCAGCCAGCTGTCGGCGTACGAGGACAGCGTCGCCACCACGATGCCCACCAGGGTGAAGGACAGGCAGAGCACCGCGCGGACGACGGCCCTGCGGACCTCGTCGGGAAGACGGCGGCGACGGCGGGCGGTTGGCATCGGGCGACCCCCAGGCGCGGACACGAGCGCGGCGGGCGCCGAGTCTACGCCCCCGCGCTCCACTCTGCCCCGTCGTACCCGGACTATGCGCGCGAATCCCCCGAACCGATACCAAATCGTGTGATCCGGCCCGGAACATACCGAACGCCCTGCCGAACGTCCCGCCGTTTCAGCCGAGTTGCTCGTTCAGTTCGGCCAGCGCGCCCTCGACGATGGTCCGCATCGCCTGCTCGGCCCGCTCGGCGTCCCCCGCGCAGACCGCCTCGGCGACCTCGCGGTGCAGCCGGATCGCGTACGGCTCCGGCTGATGGGGCATCAGATGGTACTCGGTCCGGCCGGTGAGCACCGCACCGACGGTGTCCTTCAGGTGGGCGAACATCTCGTTGCGCGAGGCCCGCAGCACGATGGCGTGGAAGTCGATGTCGTGCTGGAGGAAGGTCTCCAGGTCGGCGGCGCGCGCCGTCATCGTCAGCTCGACGGCCAGCGCGCTGAGCCGGCGCCGCTCGTCGTCGGTGGCGTGGCGGGCGGCGAGGGCGGCCGCGGCCGGCTCCACGGCGAGCCGCAGCGAGCCGAGCGAGCGCAGCTGGGCGGACCGGTCGGCGCCGGCCAGCCGCCAGCGGATCACCATCGGATCGAAGACGTCCCAGTCCGCCTTGGGCTGCACGGTGATGCCGACCCGGCGGCGGGAGGCCACCAGGCGCATCCCCTCCAGGATCCGGACCGCCTCGCGGACGACCGTCCGGGAGACCCCGAACCGCTCCTCCAGTTCCTCGGCGCGCAGCACCGCGCCCTCGGGGAGCTCCCCGGACGCGATGGCCGGCCCCAGTTCCGCGAGCAGTCGGCCGGGCAGCCCCTGGATCTCCATCCCGCCAGCCTAGACGGCGGTCCGTTCCCGGGTGCCGCCGCCCCGCCCGCGCCTGGGCATAAAAGTATGACGATTTGGTTTCTCTACCTTGAATACGTCATACCTTTAGGGCGATAGTGGCGGCCAGGCAACGAAGGAGCACCACCCATGGGTCTCAGCGTCGAGAACCACGACACCCCCGTCACGCCCCCCACCGTGGTGGTGATGGGCGTCTCCGGTGTCGGCAAGACCACCCTGGCCCGGCTCCTGGCCGACCGCCTCGGCCTCCCCTTCGCCGAGGCGGACGACGGCCGGCGTCCCGCTGGACGACCGGGACCGCGAACCCTGGCTGCGCGCCATCGGCGCCTGGCTCAAGGAGCGCACCGAGGACGGCACCGGTGGCGTGGTCACCTGCTCCGCGCTGAAGCACGGCTACCGCGACATCCTGCGCGCGGCCGACCCGGACGCCTGGTTCCTGCACCTCAGCGGCCGGACCGAGCTGGTCGAGGACCGGCTCTCGCACCGCAGCGGCCACTTCATGCCCCCGTCGCTGCTCGGCTCGCAGTACGCCGCCCTGGAACCGCTCGGCCCGGACGAGCGCGGCGCCGTCCTGGACGTCGGGCCGAGCCCCGAAGAACTCGTCGAGAAGGCCGTCGCCCTGCTGCGGCCCGTCAATGGAGACCTCGCGTGACCCCCACCCTCACCGTGCTCGCGGCCGCCCCACCGGCCCTGCCGCACACCGGCAGCGACTCCCAGCTGCTGCTCGCCGTCCTGCTCGGCATCGGCGCCATCGTGCTGCTGATCACCAGGCTCAAGCTGCACCCGTTCCTCGCCCTGATCCTCGGTTCGGGAGTGCTGGCCGCCGTCGCGGGCGTGCCGTTCGACAAGCTGCTCACCAGCTTCTCCACCGGCTTCGGCTCCACCGTCGCGGGCGTCGGCCTGCTGATCGGCCTGGGCGCGATGCTCGGCAAGCTGCTCGCCGACTCGGGCGGGGCGAACATCATCGCGGACACCGTGCTCGCCCGCTCCGGGAGGAGGACGCTGCCCTGGGCGATGGCGCTGATCGCCGCCGTGCTCGGCCTGCCGCTGTTCTTCGAGGTCGGCGTGGTGCTGCTGGTCCCGATCGTGCTGCTGGTGGCCCGGCGCGGCAACGTCCCGCTGATGCGGGTCGGCATCCCGGCGCTGGCCGGCCTGTCCGTGCTGCACGGCCTGGTGCCCCCGCACCCCGGCCCGCTGGTCGCCGTCGACGCCCTCAAGGCCGACCTCGGCGTCACCCTGGCGCTCGGCCTGCTGATCGCCGTGCCGACGCTGATCATCGCCGGCCCGCTGTTCGCCCGCGTCGCCGAGCGCTGGGTCGGCCCGCTGGAGATCCCGCAGGCCGCCACCCCGGTGGAGACGGCCAAGCGCGAGCACACCCCGTCCTTCGGGGCGGTGCTGGTGACCATCCTGCTGCCGGTCATCCTGATGCTCGGCAAGGCGCTGGCGGACGTCGTGATCGACGACCCCAAGGCGATGCCGCAGCGGGTCTTCGACTTCATCGGCTCCCCGCTGATCGCCCTGCTCGCCGCGACCCTGCTCGGCATGCTCACCCTGGGCAAGGCCGCCGGCTTCGACAAGGCCCGCATCTCCGACACCGTCGGCAAGTCGCTCGGCCCGATCGCCGGCATCGTCTTCATCGTCGGCGCGGGCGGCGGCTTCAAGCAGACCCTGATCGACGTGGGCGTCGGCAACGCGGTCAGCGAGTGGTCGTCCAAGTGGCACATCTCGGCGCTGCTGCTCGGCTGGCTGATCGCGGTGCTGATCCGGCTCGCCACCGGCTCGGCGACGGTCGCCACCATCACCGCGGCCGGCATCGTCGCCCCGCTGGCGGCGGACATGTCCTCCACCCACTCGGCCCTGCTGGTGCTGGCCATCGGCGCCGGCTCGCTGTTCCTGTCGCACGTCAACGACGCCGGCTTCTGGCTGGTGAAGGAGTACTTCGGGATGAGCGTCGGCCAGACGCTGAAGTCCTGGTCGGTGATGGAGACGGTGATCTCGGTGGTCGCGATCGCCCTGATCATGCCGCTCAGCCTGGTGATCTAGCCGGTCGGCGGCTCCCCCGCGACGCCGGACGGGCGGGCGCTCCCTCGTGGAGCACCCGCCCGTCCGGCGTCCCCGCGGTGGGAACCGGGCCGGCACGCGCCGGCGGGCGGGCACCCCCGGCCCTGGGGTGCCCGCCCACAGGCGTGCGTACGTGCCTAGCCGGTCGGCTGGCGGCCCGTCACCTGGCCCCGCGCTTCGCCAGGAAGGCCTCGACCTCGGCCCGGACCTCCGGGGTGTCCAGGCCGCGGACCGTCATCGTGGTGCGCCGGCGCAGCACGTCGTCCGCGGTGTACGCCCACTCGTGGTCGGCCGCGTAGGCGACCTGCGCCCAGACGTCCGGGCCGTCCTCGTGGATCGGCCGGCCGAGCTCCGGGTTCTCGTCGATCATCCGCGCGATGTCGAAGGACAGCGTGCCGTAGTGGCCGGCCAGGTGCCTGGCGACCAGCGGCTCCATCCGCGAGCCCGGCTCGCGGTCGATCAGCAGGCGGTGCGCGACGGCGTTCGGCGCGCCGACGCCCGGCAGCGGCACGGTCGGGGCGATGGGGGAGATGTCCTCGCCGAGCGAGGTGCCGGGCACGTGGGCCAGCTTCTCCAGCACGGTGCGGCCGATGTGGCGGTAGGTGGTCCACTTGCCGCCGGCGACCGACAGCATGCCGCCCTTGCCCTCGGTGACGACCGTCTCGCGCTTGGCGGCGGCGGTTTCGCCCGGGCCGCCGGGCAGCACCCGCAGGCCGGCGAAGGTGTAGGTGATCAGGTCGCGGTCGAGGTGCTCGTCGCGGATCGCGTGCGCGGCCTCGCCGAGGATCTGGTCGACGTCCGCCTCGGTGGCCCGGACGTCCTTGGGGTCGCCGGTGTACTCCTCGTCGGTGGTGCCGAGCAGGACGTGGTCCTCCCACGGGATGGCGAAGGAGACGCGGTACTTGTCGATCGGGATGGTCAGCGCGGCGCGCCACGGGGAGCGGCGCTTGACCACCACGTGGGCGCCCTTGGACAGCCGGATCGACGGCGCGGCGCCGGCGTCCTCCATCCGGCGCAGGTGGTCCACCCACGGGCCGGTGGCGTTCAGCACCAGACGGGCGTCCACGCCGAACTCGGTGCCGTCCAGGCGGTCCTTCAGCTCGGCGCCGGTGACCCGGCCGCCGGTGAAGCGCAGGCCGGTGACCTCGGCGTGGTTGAGCACGACCGCGCCGGCCTCGACGGCGGCGCGCACGGTCATCACGGCGACGCGGGAGTCGTTCATCTGGTGGTCGCCGTAGACGGCCACCGAGCGCAGGCCCTCGGTGCGCAGCGCGGGCACCTGCTGGGCGGCGTGGGCGGCGGTGGAGACCCGGCCCATGCCGTCGCGGAAGGCGGAGAGCGCCGAGTACAGGAACACGCCGGCGCCGAGCTTGGGCGCGCTGTGCGGTCCGCCCTTGTAGACCGGCACGAAGAAGGTCAGCGGGTTGACCAGGTGCGGGGCGACGTCGGTGGAGAGCGCGCGGCGCTCCTTGTGGTTCTCGGCGACCAGCTTGACCGCGCCGGTCTGCAGGTAGCGCAGACCGCCGTGGACGAGCTTCGAGGAGGCGCTGGAGGTGGCGCCGGCGAAGTCCCCGGCGTCGACCATGGCGACCTTCAGGCCGGCCTGGGACGCGGTCCAGGCGACGGCGGTGCCGAGGATCCCGCCCCCGATCACCAGCAGGTCGTAGGTGGCCTTGCCGAGCAGCTCGCGGGTCTCGGCGCGGGAGGCGGTGCGGCCGGCGGTCAGCTCGGCGCCCAGGGTCGGAATGGTTGCCATGGTGTGTGTGTACGGCGCGCGGGTCGGGCGGCGCCGTTACTCCTCTCGGTGTGCGTACGGCCTGCGCGGAGGCCGGTCGGCCCGGTGCGGCGGGCCGGTGGAACGGGAGCGGGCCGGCCGGGGCGCGGGCCCCGACCGGCGTCGCGATCAGTTGGTCTCCTCCTCCTCCACCCAGCCCATGGTGCGCTCGACCGCCTTCAGCCACTTCTTGTACTCGCGCTCCCGGGTGGCCCCGTCCATCCGCGGGGTCCATTCGGCGGCGCGGTGCCAGTTGGCCCGCAGGGTGTCCAGGTCGGGCCAGAAGCCGACCGCCAGGCCGGCCGCGTAGGCGGCGCCCAGGGCGGTGGTCTCGGCCACGTACGGGCGCTCGACCGGCGCGTCCAGGACGTCGGCGATGTTCTGCATGAGCAGGTTGTTGCTGGTCATGCCGCCGTCGACCTTGAGGGCGGTGAGCTCGACCCCGGAGTCCTTCTGCATGGCGTCGACGACCTCGCGGGTCTGCCAGGCGGTGGCCTCCAGGACGGCCCGGGCCAGGTGGCCCTTGGTGACGTACCGGGTGAGGCCGGCGATCACGCCGCGGGCGTCGGAGCGCCAGTACGGGGCGAACAGGCCGGAGAAGGCCGGGACGAAGTAGGCGCCGCCGTTGTCCTCGACGGTGTTGGCCAGCGTCTCGATCTCGGCGGCGGTGGAGATGATGCCGAGCTGGTCGCGCAGCCACTGCACGAGCGAGCCGGTGACGGCGATCGAGCCCTCCAGGGCGTAGACCGGCTTCTGGTCACCGATCCGGTAGCCGACCGTGGTCAGCAGGCCGTGGTAGGAGTTGACGACCTTCTCGCCGGTGTTCAGCAGCAGGAAGGTGCCGGTGCCGTAGGTGGACTTGGCCTCGCCCTCGTCGAAGCAGGTCTGGCCGAACAGCGCGGCCTGCTGGTCGCCGAGCGCGGAGGCGACCGGCACGCCCGCCAGGTCGCCGACGGCCTCGCCGTACACCTCGGCGGAGGAGCGGATCTCCGGCAGGACGGCCATCGGCACGCCCATCGACTCGGCGATCTTGTCGTCCCACCGCAGGGTGTGCAGGTTCATCAGCATGGTGCGGCTGGCGTTGGTCACGTCCGTGACGTGCTTGCCGCCGTCGACACCGCCGGTGAGGTTCCAGATGACCCAGGTGTCCATGGTGCCGAACAGGATGTCGCCGGCCTCGGCGCGCTCGCGCAGGCCCTCGACGTTGTCCAGCAGCCAGCGGATCTTCGGGCCGGCGAAGTAACTGGCCAGCGGGAGGCCGGTCTCGCGGCGGAAGCGGTCCTGGCCGACGTTGCGGCCCAGCTCGCGGCAGAGGGCCTCGGTGCGGGTGTCCTGCCACACCAGCGCGTTGTGCACCGGCTCGCCGGTGTGCCGGTCCCACAGGACGGTGGTCTCGCGCTGGTTGGTGATGCCGACGGCGCGGATGTCGTCCTTGGTCAGGCCGGCCTTCTCCAGCGCACCGCGGACGACCGACCGCACCCGGGTCCAGATCTCGGCGGCGTCGTGCTCGACGTAGCCGGGCTGGGGGAAGATCTGCCGGTGCTCCTGCTGGTCGACGGCGACGATGCGGCCGTCGGCGCCGAAGATGATGCAGCGGCTGGAGGTGGTGCCCTGGTCGATCGCGGCGATGTAGTTGCCAGTGGAGGTCATGAGGGTCCTCGGCTCGGGTCTCTGTGGTGTGCCTGGGGGGTTGCGGGGTGGGTGGGCCTGACTCCGTGGTCAGTCCCCGTGCGCGGCGGGTTCGAACCCGGCCTCAGAACGCGGCGTTGTACAGGCCGCCGGCCAGCAGGCCGCCGATGACCGGCCCGACGACCGGGATCCAGGCGTAGGACCAGTCGGAGCCGCCCTTGTTCGGGATCGGCAGCAGCGTGTGGGCGATGCGCGGGCCGAGGTCGCGGGCCGGGTTGATCGCGTAGCCGGTCGGGCCGCCCAGCGAGAGGCCGATGCCGACCACGGTGAAGGCGACCATCAGGGTGCCCGTGCCGGACTGCGAGAGCCCGTTGTTGGTGCCGATGGTGAGGATCGCGAAGCAGAGCACGAAGGTGCCGATGACCTCGGTGAGGACGTTCTGGACCGGGTTCCGGATCTCGGGCCCGGTCGAGAAGATGCCGAGGGTCGGCTCCTGGTTGGCCTGGAACTGGCCGAGGTAGGCGGCCCAGACCAGCACGGCGCCGATGACCGCGCCGAGCAGTTGGGAGCCGAGGTAGAGCGGCACCTGGCCCCACTCGCCGCTCTTGACGGCGAGCGCGACGGTGACGGCCGGGTTGAGGTGGGCGCCGGACTTCGGTGCCGACATGTAGGCGGCGATCAGGACCGCGAAGCCCCAGCCGAAGGTGATCGCCAGCCAGCCGGCGTTGAGGGCCTTCGACTTCTTGAGCGTCACGGCGGCGCAGACGCCACCGCCGAGGAGTATCAGGGCGGCGGTGCCGAGGGTTTCGCCGACGAAGACGTCGCCGTTGGAGAACGCGGACACAAAGACTCCCTTGTCCATATGGCCCGGAGATGAGGGTGGGGACGGGGGCCGGGCGGACCGTCGGGCGGGTGAGCGCTCTGTGGGTGCGATTCGCACGGCCATCGTTCGACAATGTCGACCGTCATGCGGAAGCTTCCTCCCCGGGTCACCCTTCCGTCAAGGCCGGGTTACGCAGCTGTGACCCTTGGCTCGCCGTGCTACCCGATGTCACCGGATGGATCATCGGAATTCCGGACAAAACGGTAAGGCGCGGACAGGCATTTCGCCCGTCCGCGCCTCGGCGTGAACGTTTCCCCGGAGTGTCGGCG
>NZ_BAAAKJ010000175.1:2581-8608 GCF_039527695.1 Kitasatospora putterlickiae | reverse complement strand
ACCGCCCGGCGCCCAGGTCCCGGGAGATCGCGCGCGCCGCGCTGCGCACCGACGCGACCAGCGAGGGCTTCACGAACCCGTCCTCGCAGACCCGCTCGACCGCGCCGCTGACGCAGACCGCGCCCACCGGGTTGCGCCGCCGGTCCTGGATCAGGGCGCCGATCGAGGCCACGCCCTCCCAGGTCTCCTCCACCGAGTCCGCCCAGCCGCGCTCACGGGTCAGCGCCGCCTCGGCGTCCACGTCCGCCGCCTCGGTCAGCGTCCGCGCGGTGTACGGCTCGAACGGGCCCTCGCCCAGCTCTCCGCGCGCCACCGGGTCGTAGGCCAGCAGCACCTTGCCCAGCGCCGTCGAGTGCAGCGGCTGCATCGAGCCGACCTCCAGCACCTGCCGGGTGTCGTCCGGCCGGAAGACGTGGTGCACGATGAGCACCCCGCGCTGGTGCAGCACCCCCAGGTAGACGGTCTCCCCGGCCGCCCTGGCCAGGTCGTCGGCCCACACCAGGGCCCGCGCCCGCAGCTCGTGGACGTCCAGGTAGCTCTGGCCGAGCCGCAGCAGCTCGGCGCCCAGCTGGTACTTGCCGCTCTCCGGGTCCTGCTCCACGAAGCCCTCCTGCTGGAGGGTGCGCAGGATGCCGTGCGCGGTGCCCTTGGCCAGGCCCAGCGCCGTCGCGACGTCCGACAGGCCCAGGCGGCGCTCGCCGCCGGCGAGCAGGCGCATGATCGCGGCGGCCCGGGAGAGCGACTGGATCGGGCCGGGCATGGGAACCTCCGCGCTGACAGGCGGTCGACAATGTCGACCGCAGTGGTGACGGCACGAGTCTGCCAGGCCGTCCCCGTTCCGTGCACCTTCCCCCTCGGTAACCCCGCCCGGCCGGCCGTGCGCCTCCGCACGGTCCGCCCGCCCGGTTCCGGAGGGTCAGCCGGACCGGTCGGCCGCCCCGCTTGACGCCGCGTCCGCCGTCGCCACCCGGGCGGCCACCTCCGCCGCCACCGCGCGGATCCCCTCCGGCCCGACCCGGCAGCAGCCGCCCACCAGCCGCGCCCCGTCCGCCAGCCAGCCGGCCACCCTCCGGCCCTCGAAGGTCGGCTCGCCGCACCACGCCCCGGCCGCCGCGTCCCAGCCCTCGCCGCTGTTGGGGTACACCACCACCGGCTTGCCGGACACCCGCGCCGCCAGGCCGACCGCCCGGTCCGCCTCCTCCGGCGTGCAGCAGTTCACCCCCACCGCCACCACCTCGTCCGCCTCCGCCGCCAGCGCGAACGCCTCCGCCAGCGGCTGCCCGGCCCGGGTCAGCCCGCCCGCCGCGCCGAACGACAGCCAGGCCGGCACCCCCAGCCCCCGCACCGCCCGCAGCAGCACCCGCGCCTCCTCGACGTCCGGCACCGTCTCCAGCGCCAGCACGTCCGGGGCCGCCGCCGCCAGCGCCTCCAGCCGGGGCCGGTGGAACGCCTCCAGTTCGGCCGCCGTCAGCCCGTACCGGCCCCGGTACTCCGACCCGTCCGCCAGCACCGCCCCGTACGGCCCCACCGACGCCGCCACCCACCGGCGCGGCCCCGGCAGCCCGCGCGCCGCCTCCCGCGCCAGCTCCACGCTGAGCGCCAGCAGCCGTGCCGCCCCGTCCCGGCCGATCCCGCGCCGCGCGAAGCCGGCGAAGCCCGCCTGGTAGCTGGCCGAGATCGCGACCCGAGCGCCCGCCGCGAAGTACGCCCGGTGCGCCGCCAGCACGGCCTCCGGCGCGTCCACCAGGAGCCGCGCGGACCACAGCCCGTCCGCCAGGTCGAACCCGCCCGCCGCCAGCTGGTTGGAGAGCCCGCCGTCGAGCACCAGCGGCCCGGCCGCCAGCGCGGCGGCGAAGCCCGGCGCACCAGGTGCGTCCATCACGGCCTCCTCGGGGTGAACCTCCTGGTCACAGCCTAGAAGCCGGGGGCGGGGGAGCGGCCGGAAAATCATTTGCCGCAGAGTCAAAGGGTCGCTACGTTGTGCTCAGTCCGAGAAGGACGACGGCCTCAAGGCACCGGAAGACGGAAGAAGTGGAGCGCGCCCATGGACACCACCGAACAGGACTGGCTCGCCTCCTACGACCCGCGCGCCTACACCCCGGTCGCCGTCACGGTCGACGTCGTCGCCCTCACCCTGCGCCACGGACGCCTGCACGTCCTGCTCGTCGAGCGCGCCCTCCCGCCCTACCAGGGCCGCTGGGCGCTGCCCGGCGGATTCCTGCGGGCCGGCGAGGAGAGCCTCGACGAGGCCGCCGCCCGCGAGTTCGCCGAGGAGACCGGCCTGCACGGCACCGTCGAGGCCGAGGCCGCCCTCAGCCGGATCCACCTCGAACAGCTCGGCAGCTACGGCACACCCGACCGCGACCCGCGCATGCACGTGGTCTCCGTCGCCTACCTCGCCTTCGCCCCGGACCTGCCCGACCCACAGGCCGGCACCGACGCGGCCCGCGCCGCCTGGCACCCCGTCACCGCCCTCGACCTCCGGCCCGCCGGCCGGTCCGAGACCGCCGGTGCGCCCGCCGACACCCACGGGGGTGGCGTCGACGGGCGTACCGGCTCCACCGAGCCGTCCCACACCACCGAGCCGTCCGAGACCACCGGGCCCGACGACCCCGGGGACCTCACACCCATCGAGCTCGCCTTCGACCACGCCCGGATACTCACCGACGGCCTGGACCGCGCCCGCGCCAAGATCGAGTACAGCCCGCTGGCCACGGCCTTCCTCCACCACGACTTCACCATCCCCGAGCTGCGCGCCGTCTACGAGGCCGTCTGGGACGAGAAGCTCCACCCCGGCAACTTCCACCGCAAGGTGCTCTCCGTCCCCGGCTTCGTCGAGGGCACCGGCACCACCACCGACCGCGGCGGCGCCCGCGGCCGCCCCCGCGCCCGCACCTACCACGCCGGCGACGCCCGCCTCCTCCACCCGGCCCTGCTCCGCCCCACCCGCAGCGATCCACCACCGGATCCCGCGACCCCCACCCCGGCCCCGCCCACCCGCACTACCATCCGGCCATGACGACTTTCGAGGCCGGAACGGCGCGCCACCAAGCCAACTCCCACTGCCACTTCTGCGGAGCCCCCTACCCGGCCGGCACCGCCGCCTGGCCCCGGACCTGCCCCCGCTGCACCGAGATCAGCTACCGCAACCCGCTGCCCGTCGTCGTCACCCTCCTCCCGATCACCGCGGCCGCCGGCACCGACCCCGGCCTCGTGGTGATCCGCCGCACCATCGAACCCGGCTACGGCGAACTCGCCCTCCCCGGCGGCTACATCGACTACGGCGAGAGCTGGCAGCAGGCCTGCGTGCGCGAACTGCGCGAGGAGACCGGCATCCTCGCCGACGCCTCGGACATCACCCTGGTCGCCACCGACTCCGACACCCACGGCGGCTTCCTCTGCCTCTTCGGCCTGCTTCCCGCCCGCCCGCTCGCCGAACTCCCGCCCTCCGTCCCCACCGAGGAGACCGACGGCTGGCAACTGGGCACCCCCGAGACCCCGCTCGCCTTCCCCTTCCACACCCGCGTCTCCCGCTCCTGGTTCAACGGCGAGTTCACCCGCCTCTGACCAGGCAACCCGGTCACGGCCGGACCGGCCGGGCAGACCCTGGCGCACCGGCCGATCACATGGCAGGGTCTGCACCGACAGCCCCCAACCGGACGCGGGCCCTGCCACGACGCACCCCCGTCCGCCCTCATCACCGGCCGGGAGACCACCACCGTGAGCACCCCACCCCAGGACCAGCCGCTCTGGCGCCCCGACCCCGCTCGTGCCGCCGGCACCGGGATCGTGGCCTTCCAGGCCTGGGCCGCCGAGCACCACGGCGCCCCGGCCGCCCCGCTCGCCCCCACCACCGACGACGACCAGGCCGCCGCCCGCTACGCCGCCCTGCACGCCTGGTCGGTCGAGGACCTCGACCGCTTCTGGACCGCCGTCACCCAGTGGTTCGACGTCCGCTTCACCGAGGCCCCCGACGCCGTCCTCGCCGACCCCGCGATGCCCGGCGCCCGCTGGTTCCCCGGTGCCCGCCTCAACTACGCCGAGCACGCCCTGCGCGCGGGCGAGACCGCCGCCAACGCCGACCGCCCCGCGATCCTCCACCTCGACGAGACCACCGACGCGCCCGTCGTCCTCACCTGGGCCGAACTCCGCCGTCAGGTCGGCTCCCTCGCCGCCGCCCTCCGCGACCAGGGCGTGCGCCCCGGCGACCGGGTCGGCGCCTACCTGCCCAACATCCCGCAGGCCGCCGTCGCCCTCTTCGCCACCGCCGCCGTCGGCGCCGTCTGGACCAGCTGCGCCCCCGACTTCGGCGCCCGCAGCGTCCTCGACCGCCTCCAGCAGATCGAGCCCGTCGTCCTCTTCGCCGTCGACGGCTACCACTACGGCGGCAAGGACCACGACCGCACCGAGGTCGTCGCCGAACTCCGCCGCGAACTCCCCACGCTGCGCACCGTCGTGCACGTCCCCCTGCTCGGCGCCCCCGCCCCCGAGGGAGCCCTGACCTGGGACGACCTGGTCGCCGCCGACACCGCACCGGTCTTCGAGCAGGTCCCCTTCGACCACCCGCTCTGGGTCCTCTACTCCTCCGGCACCACCGGCCTGCCCAAGGCCATCGTGCAGAGCCAGGGCGGCATCCTCGTCGAGCACCTCAAGCAGGCCGGCCTCCACCTCGACCTCGGCCCCGACGACCGCTTCCTCTGGTACACCTCCACCGGCTGGATGATGTGGAACTTCCTCCTCGCCGGCCTCCTCACCGGATCCACGATCGTCACCTACGACGGCAGCCCCGGCCACCCCGACACCGGCGCCCTCTGGTCCGTCGCCGCCCGCACCGGCGCCACCGTGCTCGGCACCTCCGCCGCCTACGTCATCGCCAGCCGCAAGGCCGACCTGCACCCCGGCCGCGACCTCGACCTCTCCGCCGTCCGCTGCATCGGCACCACCGGCTCCCCGCTGCCGCCCGACGGCTTCCGCTGGATCTACGACGAGGTCAAGGAGGACGTCTGGCTCGCCTCCGTCAGCGGCGGCACCGACGTCTGCTCCTGCTTCGTCGGCGGCGTCCCCACCCTCCCCGTCCACCTCGGCGAGATCCAGGCCCCCTGCCTCGGCGCCGCCGTCGAGTCCTGGGACGTCAACGGCCGCCCGCTCACCGACGGGGTCGGCGAACTCGTCGTCACCAGGCCGATCCCGTCCATGCCCACCGGCTTCTGGAACGACCCCGAGGGCACCCGCTACCACGACAGCTACTTCGACACCTACCCCGGCGTCTGGCGCCACGGCGACTGGATCACCGTCACCTCACGCGGCACCGTCGTCATCCACGGCCGCTCCGACTCCACCCTCAACCGCCAGGGCGTGCGGATGGGCTCCTCGGACATCTACGAGGTCGTCGAACGCCTCCCCGAGATCGCCGAATCCCTCGTCATCGGCCTGGAGGAGCCCGACGGCGGCTACTGGATGCCGCTCTTCGTCGTCCTCACCCCCGGCGCCGAACTCGACGACGACCTCATCGGCCGCATCCGCACCTCGCTGCGCACCGAACTCTCCCCGCGCCACGTCCCCGACGAGGTCATCGCCGTCCGCGGCCTGCCGCACACCCTGACCGGCAAGCGCATCGAGGTGCCGGTGAAGCGCCTGCTCTCCGGCACCCCGCTTGAGCAGGCCGTCAATCCCGGCTCCGTCGACAACCTCGACCACCTCCGCTGGTTCGAGCAGCTCCGCCGCGACCGCGCCGCCGCCGCCGAGTAGCGCGGGGCCGGTCCGCCCGGACACGCCGGAGGGGCCCTTCCACAGCCACAGTGGAAGGGCCCCTCCTGACGTTCCGCGCACGCGGTCCGGCGGCTACTCGCCCGACAGCACCTGCTGCGCCGCGGCCCGCGCCTCATCGGCACTGTCCGCCGCCCGCGCCGCCTCGGCGGCCCGGCGGCACTGCGCCAGGGTGTACTTGGCGAGCGCGGTCCGCACGTAGGGGATCGACGCCGCGCCCATCGACAGACTGGTGACACCGAGCCCGGTCAGCACCACGGC
>NZ_BAAAKJ010000175.1:0-2533 GCF_039527695.1 Kitasatospora putterlickiae | reverse complement strand
CATCGGCCGATCAGTGGAAGAAGTGGCGGGTACCGGTGAAGTACATGGTCACCCCGGCCTCGGCGGCGGCCGCGATCAGGTCCAGCAGCGCCGGCTGCCACGGGTCCTGCAGCCGGGCCAGCGCACCGACCTGCCGGTCGGCGGCGAAGGTGTACTGGGCGAGGTCGTTGGTGCCCAGCGACAGGAACTCGACCTCCTGGAGGATCGAGCGGGCCCGCAGCGCGGCCGACGGAATCTCTACCATCGCACCGAACTTGGCACTCAGCCCGGCCTCACGACACGCCTCGGCGAACTCCTTGGCGTCCTTGCGGTCGGCCACCATCGGGGCCATCACCTCAAGGTGCACCGGCAGGCCCTCGGCGGCCTTCGCCAGCGCCCGCAGCTGGGTCCGCAGCACCTCCGGGTGCTCCAGCAGGGTGCGCAGACCGCGCACCCCGAGCGCCGGGTTGGGCTCGTCGGCCGGGGTCAGGAAGTCCAGCGGCTTGTCCGCGCCCGCGTCGAGCACCCGGACGACGACCCGGTTCTCCGGGAACGCCTCCAGCACCTTGCGGTAGGCCTCGACCTGCTTCTCCTCGCTGGGCGCCTTCGCGGAGTCGTCCAGGAAGAGGAACTCGGTGCGGAACAGCCCGACGCCCTCGGCGCCCGCCTCCAGCGCGGCCGGCAGATCGCCCGGACCGCCGACGTTGGCCAGCAGCGGCACCCGGTGCCCGTCCGAGGTCGCGCCCGGGCCGGAGGAGGCGGCGAGCGCCGCCTTGCGCTCGGCGGCGATCCGGCGCAGCTCCTCCTTCTTCTCCTCGCCCGGCTCGACCAGCACGTCACCGGAGCTGCCGTCCACGGCGACGACCGTGCCCTCGGCGACCTCGGTCGCCCCCGGCAGCGCGACCACGGCCGGCACGCCCATGGCCCGCGCCAGGATGGCGCTGTGGCTGGTCGGCCCGCCCTCCTCGGTCACGAAGCCCAGCACCAGCGTCGGGTCCAGCAGCGCGGTGTCGGCCGGCGCCAGGTCCCGGGCGAACAGCACGTACGGCTCGTCGCTGTCCGGCACACCCGGCATCGGCACACCCAGCAGCCGGGCGACGATGCGGTTGCGCACGTCGTCCAGGTCGGCCACCCGGCCCGCCAGGTACTCCCCGGCGGAGGCGAGCAGCGCCCGGTAGGCGGCGAAGGCGTCGTAGACGCCGCGCTCGGCGCTGCTGCCGACCGCGATCCGGCGGGAGACGTCGGCGATCAGCTCCGGGTCCTGCGCCATCAGCGCCTGGGCCTCCAGCACGGCCTGGGCCTCGCCGCCGGCCAGGTTGCCGCGGGCGATCAGGTCCGCGGCCACCGCCTCGACGGCCGCCTCGGCGCGGGCCTGCTCACGCGGAGCGTCCTCGGTCGGGATCTGAGTGGCCGGCGGCTCCAGCACCGCCGTCCCCATGTGCCGCACCTGGCCGATCGCGACCCCGTGGCTGACACCCACGCCGCGCAGCGTCTTCTCCATGTCTGTCTCCGTGAGAGAGGCGGCCCCGCCGGGTACCGCTGTGTGCCGGGCCGCCCCGACCGGGCGGTGGGGGCGGATGTGTCGGGTAAGAGGGGAGGGGTCAGCTCCAGTCGAACAGGGCGTCGCCGACGGCGACCTCTCCGACCTCCAGGACCGAACCCAGCGCCTCGGGCGAGGCCTCCAGCGCGACGATCGGCGAGATCGGCGACTTGCCGGCGGCCTCGACGGCGGCCGGGTCCCACTTGATGACGGCCTGGCCGCGGGTGACGGTGTCGCCCTTGCTGACGAGCAGTTCGAAGCCCTCGCCGTTCAGCTGGACGGTGTCGATGCCCAGGTGGGTCAGCACACCGTGCCCGTCCGCGTCGACGACGACGAACGCGTGCGGGTGCATGGACACGACCACGCCGTCCACCGGGGCAACGGCTTCGGTCTGCTCGCGCACCGGGTCGATCGCGGTGCCCGGGCCGACCATCGCGCCCGAGAACACGGGGTCCGGCACGCCGGCGAGCCCGACGACCTTGCCGGTAAGCGGCGACGTCACAGTGGTCATGGTTGAGCCTCCCAAGTGCGCAGTACAGGCGAGCGGCCGCGAACGCGGCAGGGCGATCGACTGAAGCCTAAATCATGTCAACTTCGGACATCCGCTGACATTCCCGGGCAACCAGCCCTGCCGGTCGCCCGCACCAGCCGGCCATCTCGCCGACCGCTAGTGGTCTAGTCCTCTTGGCCGATGCGCCGCACTCTACAGGCATCTTGGCGAATCGGGACCATTGCTGTATATGCTCGCGAGAGCAACAAATCACGCGTCCGGGCGGGTGACTCCCCGGCGTGGCCGATTCGCGCTCCGGCCGAGGACCCGCTATGGTTGGTCGGGTCGCCGCGAGTCGGCGGTTAACACCAGATTTCCGATGCGAAAAGCGCCGGTTAATCACCGGAAAACGGATCTGGTAAGCTGGAAACACGAAAGAACGAAGCGCCCGGAGGGCTGGTGTGAAAGCCGCCTGATGGAAGCGTCCGTTCCTTGAGAACTCAACAGCGTGCCAAAAGTCAACG
>NZ_BAAAKJ010000174.1:0-1868 GCF_039527695.1 Kitasatospora putterlickiae | reverse complement strand
CGGGTCTGGGTGCGCTGGCGCATCAGGATGTGCCGTTCGAGTACCTGGTCGAGGAGCTGAATCCCCGGCGGTCGGCGGCGCGGCATCCGCTGTTCCAGGTGATGCTGGCGTTGCAGAACACCGAGCAGGCGCGGTTCGAGCTTCCGGGCCTGGCCGTGGCGGTGGAGCCGGTGGGTTCGGGCGTGTCCCGGGTCGACCTCACGCTCAGCCTCGTCGAGGAACCCGATGGCGGGATGCGCGGGGTCGCGGAGTTCGCGACGGATCTGTTCGACCGGGCCACCGTCGAGACGTTCCTGGGCCGGTGGGTGCGACTGCTGGAGCAGATGACCGCGCGCCCCGAACTGCCGGTCGGCCAGGCCGACATCCTCACCCCCGACGAACACCGCGAACTGTCACGGCTGGACTACGTCCTGGACCGCAACCTCCGGCTCGTGCCGCGAGGAGTCGTGGGCGAGCTGTACGCCAGGGGCGCGGAGGGCGACCTGGTCGGCACCGACCCGGAGCGCTGGGTGCCGGACCCGTTCGGCACGCCGGACGCGCGGATGTACCGCACAGGTGACCTGGCCCGCCGCCGGCCCGACGACGGGCGGCTGGAACTCGTCGGCCCCGCCGACCCGCAGGCGGCCGCTCTGGAGATCGAAGCCGTCCTGCGGACACTGCCAGGCGTCGCCGAGACCACCGTCGTGGTGGACGTGGCGGCGGCGCGATCGGTCGCCTATGTGGTGCCGCTCGTCCTGAACCAGTTCTCCGTGTCGCGTTTGCACGAGGACCTCAAGCACCGGTTGCCGGAACACCGGCTGCCCGCTGCGATCATGTCCGTCCCCGCCCTCCCGCTGACGGCGGACGGTTCGCTCGACCGGGCCGCCCTGCCCGACCCCGACTACGCGCCGCAGTCGATGCGGACACCGCGGTCGCCGCAGGAGGAGATCCTTTGCGGTCTGTTCGCGGAGGTGCTGGGGGTCGACCGGGTCGGGATCGACGACGGGTTCTTCGGTCTGGGTGGTCATTCGCTGCTGGCGACGCGGCTGGTGAGCCGGGTGCGTTCGGTGCTGGGCTCGGAGTTGCCGTTGCGGGCGGTGTTCGAGTCGCCGACCGTGGCGGGTCTGGCGGAGCGGCTGGGTTCCGGTGGTGCGGTGCGGCCGGTGCTGGCGGCGGGGGTGCGGCCGGAGCCGTTGCCGTTGTCGTTCGCGCAGCGGCGTCTGTGGTTCCTGCATCGGCTGGAGGGGCCGTCGGCGACCTACAACATGCCGTTGGCGTTGCGCCTGTCGGGTGCGGTGGACCGGGATGCGCTGGCGGCCGCGTTGGATGACGTGGTGGGTCGGCACGAGTCGCTGCGGACGGTGTTCGCGGAGGTGGACGGTGAGGCCTGCCAGCGGGTGCTGACCGGGATCCGGGCGCCGTTCGAGGTGCGCGAGGTCGACGCCGGCGGGCTGGGTGACGCGTTGGCGGGTGCGGCGCGCTACGCCTTCGATCTGGCGGCCGAAGTGCCCATTCGTTCGTGGCTGTTCAGTACGGGTCCGTCGGAGCATGTTCTGCTCGTGGTGCTGCATCACATCGCGGGGGACGGCTGGTCCATGGTGCCGCTGGCGCGTGATCTGACCGAGGCCTACGCGGCCCGGCTGGAGGGCGAGGCGCCGAAGTGGGAGCCGCTGCCGGTGCAGTACGCGGACTACGCGTTGTGGCAGCGCGATCTCCTGGACAAGGTCCGGGATGCCGAAATCTCGTACTGGCGTGACCAGTTGGCTTCCCTTCCGGAGGAGGTGAGCCTTCCCGCCGACCGTGCCCGGCCGGCTGTGGCCTCGTATGCGGGAGAGACGACGTCCTTCGTCCTCGGTCCGGATCTGCATCGCGCGCTGAGCGAGGTCGCG
>NZ_BAAAKJ010000173.1:3541-5115 GCF_039527695.1 Kitasatospora putterlickiae | reverse complement strand
CGCGCGGGGTGATGCCCGCGAGGCCCTGAAGGATCCGCTCGGCGATCGCCTCCACGTGCGGGGTGTGCGAGGCGTAGTCCACGGGGATACGCCGCACCCGCACGCCCGCGCTCTCGCAGTGGGCGAGGAACTCCTCGGCCGCGTCGAGGTCACCGGCCACGACGGTGGACGAGGGGCCGTTGACGGCCGCCACCCACAGCCGGCCCTCGAAACCCTCCAGGTGACCGTTCACGCTCTCCAGGGTGGTGGCGACGGAGAGCATCGCGCCCTGCCCCGCCAGGGCGGTGATCGCCGCCGAGCGCGCCACGACGACGCGCACGGCGTCCTCGACGCTCAGCGCGCCGGCCACGCACGCTGCGGCGATCTCGCCCTGCGAGTGCCCCACCACCGCCGCCGCCCGCACCCCGAGCGACTCCCACAGGCGGGCCAGGCCCACCATGACCGTGAACATCACCGGCTGCACGACATCGACCCGCTCGAAGGAGGGCGCGCCCGGCTCGCCGCGCAGGACGTCGAGGACCGACCAGCCCGCGAGGCGCTCGACCTCCGCCGAGCACTCCGCCACCGACTTCGCGAACACCGGGAACGCGTCGAGGAGTTCGACACCCATCCGCTCCCACTGCCAGCCCTGCCCCGGGAACACCAGCACCGGCCGCGCCGTCGCACCGACCGTGCCCATGACGGCGTTGCCCGCGACCTCACCCCCGGCCGCGAACGCCTCCAGACCGGCGAGCAGTTCGGCGCGGTCGGCACCGACCACGGCCAGACGATGACCCAGCACCGGCTTCCCGGCCAACGCCCGACCCACCACCGCAGGCTCCACACCCGTACCGGCGAACTCCGCCAGCCGCGCCGCCTGCGCCCGCAGACCACCCGCACTGCCACCCGACACCAACCACGCCGACACCCCGGCGTCCGGCTCATCAGCCGACGCCTCGACAGGAGACTCGAACTCCGGGGCCTCCTCGACGATCACGTGAGCGTTGGTGCCACTGGCCCCGAAGGACGAGACACCCGCACGACGCGTGCGCTCGCCGCGCGGCCACGCGACCGGCTCGGTCAGCAACGACACCGCGCCCGCCGACCAGTCCACGAACGGGGTCGGCTCGTCCACGTTCAGGGTGCGCGGCAGCTCCTCCTGCTGGAGGGCCATCACCATCTTGATCACACCGCCGACGCCGGCCGCCGCGACCGAGTGGCCGATGTTGGACTTCATGGACCCCAGCCAGAGCGGGCGCTCCTGCTCCCGCTCCTGCCCGTAGGTCGCGATCAGCGCCTGCGCCTCGATCGGGTCGCCCAGCTTGGTGCCGGTGCCGTGCGCCTCGACGGCGTCGACGTCCCCGGCCGAGAGGCCCGCGTCCGCGAGCGCCGCCCGGATCACGCGCTGCTGCGAGGGACCGTTCGGCGCGGTCAGGCCGCTGCTGGCGCCGTCCTGGTTGATGGCGCTGCCCCGGACGACGCCGAGCACCCGGTGACCCAACCGCCGCGCGTCCGACAGCCGTTCGAGCGCGATCAGACCGACACCCTCGGCCCAGGTCGTCCCGTCCGCGCCCGCCGCGAACGACTTGCAGCGG
>NZ_BAAAKJ010000173.1:559-3528 GCF_039527695.1 Kitasatospora putterlickiae | reverse complement strand
CCCCCCAGCGCGCGCTGGCGGGAGAACTCGGTGAAGGCGCCCGGCCGGGACAGCACCGTGACGCCGCCGGCCAGCGCGAGTTCGCACTCGCCCTGGCGCAGGGACTGGACGGCCAGGTGCAGGGCGACCAGCGACGACGAGCACGCGGTGTCCACGGTCACCGCCGGTCCCTCGAACCCGAAGGAGTACGACACCCGGCCGGACAGCACGGCGGCGCTGTTGCCGGTGAAGGCGTAGCCCTCCAGGTGGTCCGGCACATCGGGCATGTCGCAGACGTAGGAGGACGGTCCGGCGCCCATGAAGACACCGGTGCGGTGCCCCTTCATCCCGAGCGGGTCCAGCCCGGCGCGCTCCAGCGCCTCCCAGGACGCCTCCAGCACCAGGCGCTGCTGCGGGTCCATGGCCAGCGCCTCACGCGGCGAGATCCCGAAGAACTCCGCGTCGAAGCCCGCCACGTCGTCCAGGAACCCGCCCCGCCGCGTGTACGACTTCCACGACTTCTCCGGGTCCGGGTCGTACAGGTCCTCCGGCCAGCCCCGGTCGGTCGGGAACTCCGAGGTCGCGTCCACGCCCTCGGCGACCATCCGCCACAGCTCCTCCGGCGAACCCACCCCGCCCGGGTAGCGGCAGGCCATGCCGACCACCGCGATGGGGTCGTTGGCCAGGACCGTGCCGGACGGCGTCCGCGGCGTGGTCTCCTGGTCGGAGCCGAGCACCTGCTCCTCGACGAAGCGGGCCAGGTCGGCCGGGGTCGGGTAGTCGAAGATCAGGGTGGTGGGCAGCTGCAGGCCGGTGGCGGCCGAGAGCCGGTTGCGCAGCTCCACGGCGCTCAGCGAGTCCACGCCGGCCTCCATGAAGCGGAGGGACTCGTCGACGCGGGCGGCCGAGGCGTGGCCGAGCACCGTCGCGGCGTGCCCGCGCACCAGGTCCAGGACGAACCGGGTCCGCTCGGCCTTGGGCAGGGCCACCAGTCGGCGGGCCAGCGAGCGGCCGGCGCCGTCGTTGGCCGCCGCGACCCGCTTGGCGGAGCCGCGGACCAGCGCGCGCCACATCGGCGAGAGCACTCCGGCCATGGCGCGTTCGCGCAGCACCGAGGTGTCGACCCGGGTGCCGACGACGGTCGCGGCGTCGAGGGTCAGCGCGGCGTCGAGGACCGCGAGGCCCTCGTCGGCGGAGAGCGGGACGGCGCCGTCGCGGGTCGCCCTGGCCGGCTCGGCCTCGGCGGCCGGCGCGTCCTCGGCGGTGCTCCAGGCGCCCCAGGCCACGCAGAGCGCGTACCCGCCCTGGGCGCGGCGGCGGTGGGCGAGGCCGTCCAGGAAGGCGCTCGCGGCGGCGAGTCCGGCGTAGCCCGCGCCGCCGAAGACGCCGGCGGCCGAGGCGGACAGGACGAAAGCGGAGAGCGGGAGGTCGCGGGTCAGCGCGTCCAGGTGGACGGCGCCGGTCAGCCAGCCGTCGAGCGCCTCGTCGAGCTGCGGCCCGGTGAGGGTCTCCAGCATCGCGCTGTCCGGCACGCCGGCGGCGTGCACCACCGTGGTCAGCGGGTGCGCCTCGGGGACTACGGCCAGCACCCCGGCGAGCGCCGCGCGGTCGGTCAGGTCGCAGACGGCGACGGTGACCTCCGCGCCCAGCCCGGCCAGTTCCTCGCGCAGCCCGTCCAGGGCGGGTTCGGCGCCGGGCGGGGCGGTCAGCACCAGGTGGCGCAGCTGGTGCCGCTCCACCAGGTGGCGGGTGAGCAGCCGGCCCTGGCGGGAGGAGGCTCCGGTGATCAGGGCCGTGCCGTCGGCGTCCAGAGCGGCGGTGTCGGCGGCGGACCGGGTCCTCGCCGCCCGGGGGATCAGCAGCGCGCCGTCGCGGTGGGCGAGTTGGGGTTCGTCGGTGGCGGCGACCCGGGCCAGCAGGTCCGGCCAGTCGGGCGTCCCGGCCGCCGGGTCGGTGTCCAGCAGGATGAAGCGGTCGGGGTGTTCGCTCTGCGCGCCCCGGATCAGGCCCCAGGCGGTGGCGGCGGCGAGGTCCTCGACGGCCCCCGGGCCCTCCGCCCCGGCGGGGACGGCGCCACGGGTGGCGACGATCAGCGGGACGTGCTCCAGGCGCGGTTCGGCCAGCCAGTCCTGGACGGTGGCCAGCAGGGAGACCGCCAGCCGCCGGGCGGCCCCGGCGGGGTCGGCCTCGTCGGCGGCGGTGCCGCAGGTCAGCAGGCCGTAGGCGGGCGCCTCGGCGTCGAGGGCGGCCGCCAGGGCCTGGACGTCCGGGTGGCGGCGGGCGCCGGGCAGCTCGCCGTGGCCGGACGGCGGGACCGGTCCGAGCACGGCGACCGACGGCGGTCCGGCCGCGGGTTCGACGGCGGCCGGGATCCACTCCACCGTGAACAGGGTGTCCGGCACGGCACCGTCGGCGGCGAGGCGGCCGAGGTCCAGCGGGCGCAGCCGCACCTCCTCCGCGAGCAGCACCGGCTCGCCGGCCGCGTCGGCCGCGCTCAGCCGCAGGGTGTCCTCGCCGGTGCCGCGCAGCCGGACGCGCAGCGCGCCGGCGCCGGTGGCGAACAGCGAGACGCCCTGCCAGGCGTACGGCAGGCCCTCGCCGAAGGCGTCGTCGAGCCGCTGGGCGTGCAGGGCGGCGTCCAGCAGGGCGGGGTGCAGGACGAAGCGGTCGGCGTCCCCGGTCACCGGCTCCGGCAGCGCCACCTCGGCGAACAGGTCGCCGTCGGCGCCGCGCCAGAGGGCCGTCAGCCCCTGGAAGGCGGGGCCGTAGCCGTGGCCCGCCGCGGCGAGCGTCTCGTAGGCGTCCGTGACCGCGACCGGCGTGGCGCCGGCGGGCGGCCAGACCCGCAGCGGGGCGAAGTCCGCGTCCTCGGCGCGCGGGCGGGTCCGCTCGGGCTCGACGGTGGCCTGGGCGTGGCGGGTCCAGATGCCGCCGGGCCCGTCCTCGCCCTGCGGGCGGGAGTAGACGCCGACCTGGCGGCGGCCGTCGGC
>NZ_BAAAKJ010000173.1:0-540 GCF_039527695.1 Kitasatospora putterlickiae | reverse complement strand
GCCCGTCGGCGTCGGGGGCCTCCGCCACGACCTGGAGGTCGACGGCGCCGGTGACGGGGACCAACAGCGGTGCCTGAACGGCGAGTTCCTTGAGCCGGCCGCAGCCGGCCTGCTCCCCGGCCTGGAGCACCAGGTCCACGAAGGCGGTGTCCGGCAGCAGCGCCCGGCCGGCCGCGGTGTGGTCGGCCAGCCAGGGCTGGGCGGTCCGGGTCAGGCGGCCGGACAGCATCAGCGAACCGGAGGAGGCCAGTTCGGCCGCGACCGCGACCAGGCCGTGCTCGACGCCGGCCAGGCCGACCCCGGCGAGGTCGCCGCCGCGGTGGGTGGAGCGGTCGAGCCAGTAGCGGGTGTGGTCGAAGGCGTAGGTCGGCAGCTCGGGCAGCGGGCCACCGGTGCCCAGCACCCGCGTCCAGTCCACGTCCAGGCCGTTGACCCAGGCCTGCGCCAGACCCGTCAGCAGCGAACGCGCCTCCGGACGGTCCGTACGCGTCAACGGCACCAGCGCCACACTCTCACCCGCCAGGCTCTGCGCGGCCATCG
>NZ_BAAAKJ010000172.1:0-1828 GCF_039527695.1 Kitasatospora putterlickiae | reverse complement strand
GCGGCGTCGGCCGCGCCGAGGTCGTCCAGCAGGTGGCGCGGCCGGGCGGCCGTGAACACCTCGCCGAAGCGCCGCCAGTCGACGTCCGAGACGGTCACCCCGGTCTCGTCGTGCTCGACCGCCGCCGCCAGCGCCGCGATCGCCCGCTCGGGCGCCATGGTGCGCATGCCCGTCCGGTTCAGCGAGGCGACGTACTCCTCGTCCTGCGCCATCCCGGCACCGGCCCAGGCGCCCCAGGCCACGGCGGTGGCCGGACGGCCCTCCGCGCGCCGGTGCGCGGCCAGCGCGTCCAGGTAGGCGTTGGCCGCGGCGTAACCCGCCTGTCCCGCGCTGCCCCAGACGCCCGCGCTGGAGGAGAAGAACACCAGGACCTCCGGCGGCGCGTCCCGCAGCAGCTCGTCCAGGTGCCGGGCTCCGGCCGCCTTCGCCGCCAGCACCGCGTCCAGCTCGGCCGGGTCCTGCTCCGCCAGCGGCTTGGCCGCCCGGCCCGCCCCGGCCGCGTGGAAGACGGCGGTCAGCGGCGGGTCGGCGGGGAGCGCGGCCAGCACCCCGGCCAGCGCGGACCGGTCCGCCGTGTCGCAGGCGGTGACGGTGACGGCTCCGGCGCCCAGGGCGAGGAGCTCCTCGCGCAGCTCCGCCGCGCCCGGGGCGTCCGGGCCCGAACGGCTCAGCAGGACCAGGTGCCCGGCGCCCTCGCGGGCCAGCCAGCGGGCGATGTGGCCGCCCAGCGCCCCGGTGCCGCCGGTGATCAGCGCGGTGCCGTGCGGGCGCCACCCGGTGGCGGGCCCGGCCTCGGCCAGGGGCGCGCGGACCAGCCGGCGCACCAGCACCTCGGTGCCGCGCAACGCGACCTGGTCCTCGTCGTCGAGGCCGGCCAGCACCGCGCAGAGGTTCGCGGCCGTCGCCGGGTCGAAGGCGGCGGGCAGGTCCACCAGCCCGCCCCAGCCGGCCGGGGCCTCCAGGCCGGCCACCCGGCCCAGGCCCCAGACCTGGGCCTGCACGGGGTTGGGGAGCGGCTCGCCCGGAACGGCGGCGACGGCGCCCCGGGTGGCCGACCAGAGGCGGGCGGTGAGCCCCGCGTCGCCGAGCGCCTGGACCAGCGCCATGGACGCGGCCGTGCCGACCGGGACCGCCGGGTACTTCGGGTGCTCGGCCGTGGACAGCGCGAGCAGCGACAGCACACCGGTGACCTCGCGCTCCGCGGCGGCGGCGCGCAGCAGCTCCGCCAGGGCCTCGCGGTCGGTCGCGCCGGCGTCCACCTCCCGCAGGTGGACCTCGGCGCCGTGCGCGCGCAGGGCGTCCGCGCAGGCGGCGACGGTGGCGGCGTCGGCATCGGTGGGCGCGTCGGTGGGGGCGAGGAGCAGCCAACCGCCGCTCAGCGCGGGCGTCCCGGGCGCGGCCAGCGGCTTCCAGTCGATCCGGTAGCGCCAGGAGTCGAAGGACCGGGCGCCCTGCTGCCGGTGACGCCAGGCCGCGAGGTCCGGCAGCACCGTCTCCAGCGAGGAGCGCGACGAGTCCGCCCCGATGCCGACCAGCGTGGCGAGGTCCTCGGCGTCGCCGCCCTCGACGGCCTCCCAGAAGCGGAGCTCGGCGGGGTCGGCGGTGGTGGTGCGGGTGCGGTCGAGCCAGTAGCGGGTGTGGTCGAAGGCGTAGGTCGGCAGCTCCGGCAGCGGACCGCCGGTACCCAGCACCCGCGTCCAGTCCACGTCCACGCCGTTGACCCAGGCCTGCGCCAACCCCGTCAACAGCGAACGCGCCTCCGGACGGTCCGTACGGGTCAACGGCACCAGCGCCACACTCTCACCCGCCAGGCTCTGCGCGGCCATCG
>NZ_BAAAKJ010000171.1:14958-15446 GCF_039527695.1 Kitasatospora putterlickiae | reverse complement strand
AGCAGGCCGGCGCCGGCGAGGCCGCCGCGGAGCAGCGCCCGGCGGGAGAGCGGGGAGGCGGTGGGGAGGCTGGTCACGAGTGGGGTCCTCTACGGGAAGGGGTGTGCGGGGTCGGGTCGGCGGTGGGGGGCTGTTCACGAGGTCAGGGCGCGCACCGGGCGGGCGTACACGGCGCCGAGCGCGGGTGTCCCGGCGGCCACGGCGAGCACATCGGCGCCGAGCCGCTGGGCGACCACCAGCCCGGCGTCGCGCCGCAGTCGCGAGCGGCGGGCGAACTCGGTGCGCACCACGTCGAGATAGGCCGGGTCGAGGCAGGAGAAGTGCTCGGTCAGGACCAGCAGATCGGGGTTGACGACGTCGGCCAGCAGGGCGAGCGCCCGGCCGATGATCTCCGCGCGCCGCCGGACCAGCCGGTCGGCCCGGGGGTCGCCGGCCCGGACGGCGGCCACCAGCGCGGCGCTGTCCGGCCGTTCGGTGACCCCTTCGGC
>NZ_BAAAKJ010000171.1:0-14927 GCF_039527695.1 Kitasatospora putterlickiae | reverse complement strand
CAGCGTGGTGTCCGAGGCGGCGACCGCCAGGCAGCCGGTCCGGCCGCAGGGGCAGAGCGCGTCGCTCTCCGGCACCGGCAGGTGGGCGACGTCCCCGGTCGGCGAGGCCGGACCGACGTGCACGGAGCCGGCCACGGCCAGGGCCGCGTCCACCACGTGGCCGACGAACAGGTGGACGACCGAGCGCCGGGCCGCCGGGTGCCCGAACAGGATCTCCGCCCGGGTCAGTGCCCGGGCGTGGTTGTCCACCTGGACCGGCAGTCCGGAGGCCTCCGCCAGGAGCCCGCCGAGCGGCACGTCCCGCCAATCGAGCGCGTCGTGACGGATGATCACGCCGCGCTCGCGGTCGACCGCGCCGCCGGTGACGGCGCCGAGGCCGACCACGGCGCGGCCGTCCGGGACGGCGGCCAGCAGCCCGGGCAGCCGCGCCAGCAGCGGCCGCAGCACGGCCGGGCCGGTGCGTCCCCGGTGGCTCAACTCGCGGCGGTGCAGCACGTTTCCGCGTGCGTCCAGGAAGGCGAAGTGGGTGGACGGCAGGCCGATGTGCAGGCCGGCCACCGCGATCCGCTCGGTGTCGACGTCCACCGGAAGCTGCGGCCGGCCGACCGCCCCGCCGCCGGGGGCGGCCGACTCCGGCCGCTCGCACAGCAGTCCGAGCCTGGTGAGGTCGACCACCTGGCGGGAGACGGCGGCCGGGCTCAGGCCGGTGAGCGCGGCGACCCGGCTGCGGGCCACCGGACCGTGGTCCAGGACGGTCCGCAGGACGGCGGCGGCGTTGACGTCCCGCCGCCCGTCCCCGGTGCGCGGCCGGGCGGCGTTGCCGGTCCCGCCCGGTGTGCCGGTCTCGGTGAACATCCTGTGTCCTTCCGGGGGTTGGGGAAGGTCAGCGCCCGGCGGCCTCGGCCTCCAGCTCCTCGGCCGGCACCAGTCCGGCGACCCGCGGCGGCTCGGCGGGCTCCAGCAGCCGGCTCGGCGTGCCGTCCACGCCCGTCGGCAGGTCGCCGTCCAGGGTGATCCGGCGCACCAGGCGCGGCTCGTCGCCGTAGTCGTTGACGGCGTAGTGCTGGGTGGCGCGGTTGTCCCAGATCGCGACGTCGCCGACCTGCCAGTCCCAGCGCACGGTGTTCTCCAGCCGCTCCACGTACCGCTGGAACAGGGCGATCAGCGCCTCGCCGTCCTTGCCCGAGACGCCCTTGATCCGCTGGGCGAACGCGCCGAGCAGCAGGCTCCTCTCGCCGGTCACCGGGTGGACGCGGACCACCGGGTGCTCGGTCTTGAACGCGGTGGAGACGAACACCCGGCGGAAGAGGTCGGCCACCTCGGCGTTGTCGGCCAGCTCGGGGCGCAGCGCGAGGCTCGCCGCGTAGTCGTAGTCGTTGGTGTGCACGGCGCGCAGCGACTCGGCGAGCGTCTTCAGCGGCTGCGGCAGGTCCTGGTAGGCGGCCGCGGTGTTGGCCCACACGGTGGAGCCGCCGGCCGGCGGAAGCTCCAGGGCGCGCAGGATCGAGGCCTTGGGGTAGGAGGGGACGAAGGTGACGTCGGTGTGCCAGTTGTTGGCGCGCACGCCCTTGGTGGCGTCCAGTTCGAAGATGTACCGGCCGTCGGCGCTCGGGGCGGTCGGGTGGCCGACCGGCCGGCCCAACAGGCGGGCGAACGCCTCGTGTCCGGCGTCGTCGAGGTGCTGCTGGCCGCGGAAGAACAGCACCTTGTGCTCGTACAGCGCGGCTTCGAGGGCGGCGACGGTGGCGGCGGGCAGGTCGCCGCCGAGGCGGACGTCGTGCACGATCGCGCCGATCCGGCCGGCGGCGGGGGTGAGACGGAGAGCGGTGGCGGTGGACATGGCTTTTCCTCAACTCTGCTGGAGGGCGCGAGGGGTTGCGCGAGGACGCCCCGGCGGTGGACGCGAGCGGGGCGGAACGGTTCGAACGGGGGCACACGGGTGCCGTGGGGAGCGGGCGGCCGGAACGGCCGGGGTCAGCGGGCGAACGCCCCGCGACAACAGCGACAGCCGGGGCGGGCCGGGGCGGTGCGGCGAACGGTGCTCATCGGCCCTCCTTCCGGGTCCGGGGCGCTGCGAGTGGGCTCGGCGCTCATCGTGCTGAAGCCCGTGCCTCCCTGTCAATCACCTGTCCTGCCTGGTGAGAAGGGGTGTGGCGGGCGTGTGGCACCGTGTTGCGGGAGATGGTCGGGCGGTGACGGCGGTATTGCTGCGGCGTGTTCCCGCCTGTCGGGGGCGTCACGGGACGACTAACTTTCGCAGCGGAAGAAACCCGGGAGGCGGAAGGCCCGCCCGGACGCGCTCCGGGCGGGCCTCGCGGTGCCGGGTGCGGGCTCGTCAGACCCCCATCAGGCGGGCGAACTCCAGACCGAGGCCGCCGAGTACGGGGAGAGCGCCGAGGTCGGTGATGGCGCCGACCGGGATGCTGTAGCCCTGGTTGACCTCCCGGGGCTCCGAAGCGGCGGCGGCCGGTCCGGCGAGGGCTCCGGCGGCCAGGGCGGTCGCCGCGGTGGCGAGCACGGCGGTGCGGGCGGCGAGCAGGGCGAGGGTGCGCACGGGACCTCCGGGAACGGGCGTGGAAACGGGTGTCCTGCGGAACGCGCGCGGGAGTCGTGCGGTTACGCACCGTCCCCCGTTCGGCCCTTGAGCCCCGCCCCCCCGGCGCCTTGTCGGTGGGCGGGGGCAGAATCGACCCCGCGCGACAGGGCGCCGGCGGAGGGGCGGACGGACATGGCGAGGTACCTCACGGTGACGGCGGCGGTCACCATCGACACGGCACGGCTGCGGACGTACCTCCGCTCACCCGTCCGCCCGGCCTCCGCCCGCCCCGAGTCCGACTGGACCGGCCTCTGCGCCCCCTGGCGCGACGCCGCCGTCCGCCGCCGCTACCGGACCGAACTGCCCGCCGCCCTCGCCGAGTGCGACCGCTGGCTCGACGGCGACCACGCGGCCCTCCTCCACGGCCTCGACGAGGACGGCGAACTCACCCTCCGCCACGACGAGGCCACCGGCTCCCTCACCATCGACTTCGACACCCGGGTGGACTTCGAACTCCCCGGCATGATCTGGGCGCTCACCGCCCTGCGCGGCCTGTCCGACGCGATGGCGGACGACGACACCGGCCTCGTCGAACTCACCACCGACTGGACCGACGAGACCGTCCTGCTGCGGCTGACCCCCCACCACTCCGCCTTGCTCCACCCCGCCCACGACCCCGCCACCCTCACCCGGGCCCGCGACGCCGCCTTCGACACCCGCTGCCTGGCCTCCGGGGCCGACGAGGACGAGCCGACCGGCGAAGTCCTCGCCCGCCTCGCCGGCCCCACCGCCGGGCGGTAGCCGGGCCGGGAGGCGAGGCGGGTCGGAGGGGCCGGGGGGCTCAGGCGCCGACGTACTCCGCCAGGTGCTGGGCGGTGAGGGTGGAGCGGGCGGTGACCAGGTCGGCGGGGGTGCCCTCGAAGACGACGCGGCCGCCGTCGTGGCCGGCGCCCGGGCCGAGGTCGATGATCCAGTCGGCGTGGGCCATCACGGCCTGGTGGTGCTCGACGACGATGACCGACTTGCCGGAGTCGACCAGGCGGTCCAGCAGCCCGAGCAGCTGCTCGACGTCGGCCAGGTGGAGGCCGGTGGTCGGCTCGTCGAGGACGTAGACGCCGCCCTTGTCGCCCATGTGGGTGGCCAGCTTCAGGCGCTGGCGCTCGCCGCCGGAGAGCGTGGTCAGCGGCTGGCCGAGGCTGACGTAGCCGAGACCGACGTCGACCAGCCGGCTCAGGATGCGGTGCGCGGCGGGCACCCGGGCCTCGCCGGTGGCGAAGAAGGCCTCCGCCTCGGTCACCGGCATCGCCAGCACCTCGCTGATGTCCCGGCCGCCGAGGTGGTACTCCAGCACCGAGGCGTCGAAGCGCCGGCCCTCGCAGTCCTCGCAGGTGGTGGCCACGCCGGCCATCATCGCCAGGTCCGTGTAGATCACGCCCGCGCCGTTGCAGGTCGGGCAGGCGCCCTCGGAATTGGCGCTGAACAGCGCCGGCTTCACGCCGTTGGCCTTGGCGAACGCCTTGCGGATCGGCTCCAGCAGTCCGGTGTAGGTGGCCGGGTTGCTGCGCCGCGAGCCGCGGATCGGGCTCTGGTCGACGGAGACCACGCCCTCCCCGGGCGGGATCGAGCCGTGCACCAGCGAGCTCTTGCCGGAGCCCGCCACACCCGTGACGACGACCAGCACACCGAGCGGGACGTCCACGTCGACGTCCCGCAGGTTGTGCGCGGAGGCGCCGCGGACGGCCAGCTTGCCGGTGGGCGTGCGCACCGTCCGCTTCACCGAGGCCCGGTCGTCCAGGTGCCGGCCGGTGACCGTGCCCGCCGAACGCAGGCCCTCCAGCGGGCCTTCGTAGCAGACCGTGCCGCCCGCCGAGCCCGCGCCCGGACCGAGGTCCACCACGTGGTCGGCGATCGCGATCACCTCGGGCTTGTGCTCCACCACCAGCACCGTGTTGCCCTTGTCCCGCAGCTGCCGCAGCAGGCCGTTCATCCGCTGGATGTCGTGCGGGTGCAGACCGGTGCTGGGCTCGTCGAAGACGTACGTCACGTCGGTGAGCGAGGAACCGAGGTGGCGGATCATCTTCACCCGCTGCGCCTCGCCGCCCGACAGCGTGCCGGCCGGCCGCTCCAGCGAGAGGTAGCCGAGGCCGATCTCGACGAACGAGTCCAGGGTCTGCCGGAGCGCGGTGAGCAGCGGCGCCACCGAGGGCTCGTCGAGGCCGCGCACCCACGCGGCGAGGTCGCTGATCTGCATCCGGCAGGCGTCGGCGATGCTGATCCCGCCGATCTTCGAGGACCGGGCGGCCCCGGTCAGCCGGGTGCCGTCGCACTCGGGGCAGGCGGCGAAGGTGACCGCGCGGTCCACGAACGCCCGGATGTGCGGCTGCATCGCCTCCCGGTCCTTGGACAGGATGGACTTCTGGACCTTCGGGATCAGCCCCTCGTAGGTGAGGTTGATGCCGTTGACCTTCACCTTGGTCGGCTCGCGGTGCAGGAAGTCCCGCAGCTCCCGCTCGGTGTAGTCGCGGATCGGCTTGTCCGGGTCGAGGAAGCCGGAGCCGCTGAAGATCCGCGTCATCCAGCCGTCCCCGGTGTAGCCGGGCACCGTGATCGCGCCCTCGGCGAGCGACTTGGTGTCGTCGTAGAGCTGGGTGAGGTCGATGTCCGAGACCGAGCCCCGGCCCTCGCAGCGCGGGCACATGCCGCCGGTGATGCTGAAGCTGCGCCGCTCCTTGACCGTTGTGCCGCCGCGCTCCACGGTGACCGCGCCCGCCCCGCTGATCGAGGCGACGTTGAAGGAGAACGCCTTGGCGGATCCGATGTGCGGCCGCCCGAGCCGGCTGAACAGGATCCGCAGCATCGCGTTGGTGTCGGTCGCGGTGCCCACGGTGGAGCGCGGGTCCGCGCCCAGCCGCTGCTGGTCGACGATGATCGCGGTGGTCAGCCCGTCCAGCACGTCCACGTCGGGCCGGGCCACCGACGGCATGAAGCCCTGCACGAACGCGCTGTAGGTCTCGTTGATCAGCCGCTGCGACTCCGCCGCGACGGTGTCGAACACCAGGGAGCTCTTGCCCGAGCCGGAGACGCCCGTGAACACCGTCAGGCGGCGCTTGGGGATCTCGATGCTGACGTCCTTGAGGTTGTTCTCGCGCGCCCCGTGCACGCGGATCAGGTCGTGGGTGTCGGCGGCGTGCGGCTCGGGTGCCTGTACGCCGGTCCTCGTGCCCGTGCTCATCGTCTCTCCGGTTCCTCTCGCGGTGCGCTCCGGTTCCGATCTAACCAGCCGGGTACGACAGCCGGTGTTTTAGGCCGGTCGGGGCCGTGCGCTGGCGGCCGGCGGAGGCGCACCGCACGGTGGTGGCGGGGGACGGACGACGGGAGGTGCCGGCGGTGGCGAAGCGGGGCACGGCTGTGGCGGACCACGGCGGGCCTGGCGGCCCTGGTCGTGGGCGCCGGGGCGGCACCGGCCCGGCCCGCACCTCTACGAGGCGCGCTGGTGGACCAGTTGGGGGAGCCGGGCACGACCCCGGGGACGGGCTGGCATTCGGTGGATGCGGCTGATTTTATGCACCGCCAAACTACTCCAATAGTGGTCAGTTTCCGCTCCGGTTCCGTATACCTCCCGGTAGCGCCCCGGGCTGGGATAGCGTCCATGGCGCCGGGGGGATCCGGGCCCGCTCAGCGGGTTCGCACCAGTCAGAAACCCCTACCCACCCCTACCCATCCCCATCCATAAAGGGAGAGAACCGTGCGCGATTTCGTTTCGGAAACAAGGTCCGAGACCGTGGACGAGCTGCGGCTCGCGGTGGAATCACTCGCCGCCTTCCCGGCCCGCGCCGCATTCGGCGGGACGGAGGTCACCAACCGCCTCGCGGCGGTGGCGGATCTGTGCCGGGCGGTCGACGGCGTCCTCGACAGCCTGGTCGTCGAAGCCGCCGCCGAGGCCGCCGAGGAGGGCTGGACCGCGGCCCGGATGGCGTCCGAACACGCCGTCTACTACGCGCGGTTGCGCCGGGCGCTGCTGCTCACCGGTTCCACGGCCGAGCAGCGGTGAGCGCGGCAGCCACCCAGGCGGTGGACGTCAACGCACACGTGGTGGCCTGTCCCACCCGGTGGAGCGACGTCGACGAGAACGGGCACATCAACAACGCCCGGCTGGTCTCCTACGTGCAGGAGGGAATTTACGACCTGTTCTGCCACCACGCGGTCGCCGTCCGGGAATCGCTATTCCCGTCCGGATTCCTGATCGCCCGGCACGAGATCGATTATCTGGAGCAGCTGTACCACCGGCCGGAACCGTTGCTGGTGCAGTTGACGGTCGAACGACTCGGGCGCAGTTCCGCGCACATCGTGGTCAAGGTGTGCCGTGGCTCGCACACATTCATGCGGGCACGGACGGTCGTGGTCGCCAGGGACGCGGTCTCCGGCCGCTCCCGCACGCTCAGCCCGTCGGAGCGGCGGTTCCTCTCGGGGTTCCTCGCCGACGGTGTCGTCCCCGTGGTTCCGCCGCGGGTGGCGATCGCCGCGCCGCGCGGGTCGTTGTCCGCGTCGTCCTCCGGGCACCACCCGGCCCGTCGACGCCTGTCGAACCCCTCCGCCCTCACCAGGGGCGTTCCGGTGATCCCGGACGGGCGTCGCGCCCGCTGACCTCCGCCGGGACCCCGATCGATGAGTGGCAGGATCCTGCTGGGGCAGGATCCTGCTTGGTTGTGGGGGCGAGGCCGGGGGAGGACGGGGGCGGGCGCCGGGGGCGCAACGGCGGTGCGCCGTCGTCGAGATGAGCCGGACAGGCCCAACCCCGCGGCGAGGCGGGGGAATTCGCCCCCCGGAGCCGTCGAATCAGCGGCAGAGCGCGGCCGCGCCGATCAGCCCGGCGTCGGTGCCGAGTTCGGCGCGCCGCACGTCCAGCCCGCGCACGTAGGGCAGGGCGGCGTAGCGGTCCAGATGGCGGGCGAGCGGCTCGAACAGGACCGGGCCGGCCGTCGCCACCCCGCCGCCGATCACCACCCGCCGCAGGTCGACCAGCGCGGCGGTGGCGGCGATCCCGGCGGCCAGCGCCTGAGCCGCCCGCTCGAACGCGGCGAGCGCCACCGGGTGCCCGGCCAGCGCGTCCGCCGCCACGGCGCGCGCCGAACGGTCGTCCCCGGCGGGCCGCCAGCCCCCGGCGAGGGCCCGGCGGGCGATCGCGGTGCCGCTGGCGACGCCTTCGAGGCAGCCGCGCGAGCCGCACGGGCAGGGCTCACCGTCGAGGTCGACGGTGATGTGCCCGAGGTGTCCGGCGTTGCCGCTGGGGCCGGGGCGCACGGCCCCGTCCAGCACCAGCCCGGCGCCGACCCCGGTGGAGACCACCAGGCAGAGCGCGTTGTCGGTGCCACGGGCCGCGCCGCGCCAGTGCTCGGCGGCGGCCATCGCCACCCCGTCCCCGGCCAGCGCCACCCGGCGGGTGCCCACGGCGGGGTGGGCGGCGACCTCGGCGGTGAGCGGGAACTCCCGCCAGCCGGGGATGTTGACGGGGCTGACCGTGCCCCGGACGAGGTCCACCGGTCCCGCGCTGCCGATGCCGACGGCGGTGACCTCCCCCCACCGGGGCGCGGCCGCCAGGTGGTCGAGCACCCGGTGCACCACGGCCAGCACCCGCGCCCCCGTCTCCCGCGCCGGGGTGGGCAGCTGGACGCGGTGGGCGAGCGTTCCGGCGGAGTCGACGAGCGCCCCGGCGATTTTGGTGCCGCCGATGTCGACGGCGGAGAACAGCGGGCCGGCGGGGTGGGGCGGGGGCGCGGTCATGGCGGGCGGCTCCGGTGAGGGGTGCGGAGGTGAGGACGGGGCGGAACGCGGAGGTCGGACGGGGCGGAACAGGGACAGCAAACAGGATCGGTTCGCCGGCGTGGGCGGCAGGGTCGGCTCCGGAGCTGCCCTTTCGGGCCGTTCCGGACCGAACCGGAGCGGAATCCGCGGGTGTACGCAACGATTCGCGGCCCTCACCGCATCCAAGGAGTATGGAATCGAATCTTCTCCCGATACCGGATCCGGCCGACGGCGACGCTCCCGGGCCCTCCCGGCGGTCGCCGGTCCGGTTCGTCCGCCACGGCGCGGCGTTCCTGGGCGTGAGCGTGGTGTCCGGTGCGCTGCTGGCCGGTATGGCGCTGCCCGCCGTCGGGGCGATCGGGCTGACCGCCAAGAACACCGCGGAGGGCTTCGACGACATCCCGGACGACTTCAAGACCCCGCCGCTCACCCAGGTGACGCAGGTCTTCGACGCCAAGGGCGGCCTGATCGCCAGGGTCTACGAGCGCGACCGGATCGTCCTCACCGCCGACCAGATGTCGCCGTACATGCGGCAGGCCCAGGTGGACATCGAGGACGCCCGCTTCTACGAGCACGGCGCCGTCGACCTCAAGGGGGTGCTCCGCGCGATCAGCAAGAACGCGGAGAGCGGCACCGCCGCCGAGGGCGCCTCGACGCTGACGCAGCAGTACGTGAAGAACGTCAACGTCGAGAAGGCGGGCGACGATCCGGTGGCCGTCAAGGAGGCCATGCGCAAGACCCTGGGCCGCAAGATCCAGGAGCTGAAGATCGCGATCAGGCTGGAGGAGGAGCTGACCAAGGAGCAGATCCTCACCAACTACCTCAACATCACGTTCTTCGGCAACGGCGCCTACGGCGTGGAGGCCGCCTCCCAGCGCTACTTCGGCAAGGCCAACAAGGACCTCACCGTCGCCGAGGCCGCCACCCTGGCCGGCCTGGTGCAGAACCCGTCGAAGTACGACCCGAAGGCGCATCCGCAGGCCGCGCTGAACCGCCGCAACGTCGTGATCGACAAGCTGCTGGAGAACAAGCACATCACGGAGGAGCAGGCCCAGGAGGCCAAGGCCGCCCCGCTGGGCCTGAACTACAAGGAGCCGCAGAACGGTTGCATCACCGCCCAGGCGGGCATGGGCTTCTTCTGCGACTACGTCCGGCAGGTGGTCAAGCAGGACCCCGTGTTCGGGGCCAGCGCGGCCGAGCGCAAGAGGTTCTGGGACCAGGGCGGGCTGAACATCCACACCACCCTCGACCCGGACAAGCAGACCGCCGCGCAGAACGCGGTGAGCTCCCACGTGCGGGTCACCGACAGCGTCTCGGCCGCCGCGAGCATGGTGGAGCCGGGCACCGGCAAGATCCTGGCGATGGCCCAGACCCGCCCGTACGGGATCGACCGGACCAAGAACCAGACCGTGGTCAACTTCAACGTGGACGCGGCGATGGGCGGTGGCAACGGCTTCCAGCCCGGTTCGACGTTCAAGCCGGTCGTCGCGGCCGCGGCGCTGGAGGCGGGACTGCCGCCGACCCAGGAGTACTCGTCCCCGAACCGGATGGAGTACCCGACGATGAAGACCTGCGAAGGCACCTGGAAGAACACCGGCAGGCCCAAGGTCACGGTGCCCAACGAGTCGGCGAGCGAGGTCGGCCCGTACCAGCTGAAGGAGGCGATGGCGCTCTCGGTCAACACCTACTTCGTGCAGATGGAGCAGGAGATCGGGCTCTGCGCGGTCAAGCAGATGGCCAACAAGGTCGGCATCACCGCCAAGGCCAGCGGCAAGGCGCTGGAGGAGGTGCCCGCGATGGCGCTGGGCGTCGAGGAGGTGAGCCCGCTGACCATGGCCGGCGTCTACGCGGCCTTCGCCGCCGGCGGCCGGTTCTGCGCCCCGGTGGCGATCAACCGGATCACCACCATCGACGGCAGGGACGTCCCGGCCCCGCCGGCCCGCTGCGAGACGGCGTTCTCCGAGAGCACGGCCCGGGTGCTGAACACCATCCTGAACGGGGTGACCGAGAGCGGCGGCACCGGTGCGGCGCTCCACCTGGAGGGCGACCGCCAGATCGCGGGCAAGACCGGCACCTCGGACAAGAAGAAGGCCGCCTGGTTCAGCGGCTACACCCCGCAGCTCGCCACCGCCGTCTGGCTCGGCGGGCCCAACGGCGGGGTGGAGATGCGCGACATCACCATCAACGGGAAGCGCCACGCGGAGGTGTTCGGCGCCACCGGGCCCGGCCCGATCTGGCGGGACGCCATGAACCAGGCCCTGCGGGGCACGCCCAAGCAGTCCCTGCCGATGGCGGACATCCCCGACCCGGCGCCGCGCACCGACCCCGGCACCACCGGCACGGGCGCCCCGACCAGCGGTTCGTCGAGCGGCTCGTCCGGCGCGCCGTCCAACGCGCCGTCCAACACCCCGCCGGGCAAGCGCCGCTGACGACCGCCCGGTGCACGCGGAGGCCCCCTGACCCGTGGCGGGTCGGGGGCCTCCGGCGTGACCGGTGCGCCCTGGTGCGGGTCCGGGCCGGTGAGCCGCGCATGACGGACCGCCTCCGCCGTGGTGACGCCCCCTCAGGAGACCCGCGATGGCGCCCGGCAGCGGTTTGTCCGCTCCGCCGGGGCTGATGCATGATGGGACGACCCGGAACGATCAGGGCCCGGACCTTGAACTGCGTGGTGGTGGCGGATGGCGGGCGGCGCTCCGTGGCACGGGCTGCGCGGCCGGCGCGGCGAGTGCGGAGTGCTGGACCAGGTGATCGCCGGGGCCCGGGAGGGCCGGGGCCAGGTCCTCGTACTGCGCGGCGAACCGGGGGCCGGTAAGTCCGCCCTCGTGGAGTACCTGGTGGAGCGGGCGAGCGGGTGCCGCGTCCTGCGGGCGGTCGGCGTCGAGTCCGAGATGGAACTGGCGTTCGCCGGACTGCACCAGCTCTGTGTGCCCCTGATGGGGCGGCTCGACCGCCTCCCCGGCCCCCAGCGCGACGCCCTGTCCGTCGCGTTCGGCCTGAGCGCGGGGGGCGCGCCGGACCGCTTCCTGGTCGGCCTGGCGGTGCTCGGCCTGCTGGCCGAGGCGGCGGAGGAGCGGACGCTGGTCTGCGTCGTGGACGACGCCCAGTGGCTCGACCGGGTCTCCGCCCAGACGCTGGCCTTCGTCGCCCGGCGGTTGCTGGCGGAACGGGTGGCGCTGGTGCTCGCGGCGCGCACCCCGGCACCCCTCGCGGACGGTGACCCCTTCGGAGGGCTGCGCGAACTCGCGGTCCGGGGCCTGCGCGACGACGACGCGCGGGCACTGCTGGAATCGGTGGTACCCGGGCGGCTGGACGAGCAGGTCCGGGACCGCATCGTCGCCGAGACCCGCGGCAATCCGCTGGCCCTGCTGGAACTGACCCGGGGACTGTCGGCGGCGGAGCTGGCCGGTGGCTTCGGGCGCCCGGACGTCGGTCCGCTGGCCGGCCGGATCGAGCAGGCCTACCTGCAGCGCATCGCCGACCTGCCCGCCTCCGCCCAGCGGCTGCTGCTGGCGGCGGCCGCGGAGCCGATGGGGGACCTGCCACTGCTGCGGCGGGTCGCCGAGCGGCTCGACCTCGGCGCGGACGCCGCGGGAGCGGCCGAGGCGGCGGGGCTGATCGAGTTCGGCACCCGGGTGCGCTTCCACCACCCGCTGGTCCGCTCGGCGGCCTACCGCGCCGCCGACCCGGCCGTGCGCCGGGACGTGCACCGCGCACTGGCCGAGGCCACCGACCCCGCCTTCGACTCGGACCGCCGGGCGTGGCACCGCGCCCACGCGGCGGTGGACCCGGACGAGGCCCTGGCGGGCGAGCTGGAGCGGTCGGCCGGCCGGGCTCAGGCCCGCGGCGGGATCGCGGCGGCGGCGGCCTTCCTCCGGCGCGCGGCCGAACTGACGCCCGATCCGGTCCTGCGGGGCACGCGCGCGGCCGCCGCCGCCCAGGCCGCGTTCGACGCCGGATCCCCCGACGCGGCGCTCGAACTCCTCGCCGCGGCGCAGCTCGGCCCGCTGGACGAGGCACAGCACGCCCGGCTGGCCAGGCTCCGCGCCCAGGTCGCCTTCACCCGCCCGCGCGGCGGCGAGGCGCTGCCCCTGCTGCTCGACGCGGCCGGCCGGCTGGCGAGGGCCGGGGACGCGTCCGCGCGCGAGGCGTACCTGGACGCCTTGGGATCGGCGGTCTTCGCCGGCCGACTGGGCCGGCGGACCGGGGTGCGGGAAGTCGCCGAAGCCGCCCGCGCGGCACCGCCCGGGGCGCTGCCCGCCCGGCCCACGGACCTTCTCCTCGACGGCCTGACGACCTGGTTCCTCGACGGCTGCGCCGAGGGCGGGCCACTGCTGCGGTCCGCCCTGGAGGCCTTCCGGCAGGCCACCGGACGCGGGGGAGGCGACACCACGCGCTGGCTCTGGCTGACCTGGCTGGTCGCCGGGGAGCTGTGGGACGACGAGGCCTGGCACCGGATGACCGGGCACGCGGTGCGCGCGGCCCGCGAGGCCGGCGCCCTCAACGTGCTTCCTCTGGCGCTCGGCTACCGGGCCGCGCTGTCCGTGCACACCGGCGACTTCGACCTCGCGGCGGCGCTCATCGACGAGGCCGACACCATCGCGGAGGTGACCGGCCACTCGCCGATGGCGTACCCGGCGCTCCTGCTGACGGCCTGGCGCGGCGAGGACGTGCGGACCGCCGGGGTGATCCGCGGCGCCGCCCGGGACGCGACCTCGTGGGGTGAAGGGCGCGCGATCGGCCTGGAACACTACCTCGTCGCCGTCCTCCACAATGGCCTCGGCCGCTATCAGGACGCCCTGGCCCACGCGGAACGGGCCGTCGCCCATGAGGACCTGGCCGTCCATGGCTTCGCCCTCGCCGAACTCGTCGAGGCGGCCGTCCGCGCCGACGCCCCCGAGCGGGCCTCGGAGGCCCTGCGCCGGCTGGAGGAACGCGCCGGGGCGGCCGGCACCGACTGGGCCCTCGGCATGCTGGCCCGTTCACGCGCCCTGCTGGACGACGGCCCGGGGGCCGAGCGGCTCTACCGCGAGGCCCTGGCCCGCCTCGAACGCGGCCGGATCGCCGTCCACCTGGCCCGCGCCCACCTGGTGTACGGCGAGTGGCTGCGCCGCGAGAACCGGCGCGGCGACGCCCGCGAGCAGCTGCGCACCGCCCACGAACTGCTGCGGGGGTTCGGAGCGAAGGCCTTCGCCGAGCGCGCCCGGCGCGAACTGCTGGCCACCGGTGAGACGGTCCGGCCCCGCGCCGACGACCCGGGCGGGGCGCGGCGCGAGGCCCTCACGGCCCAGGAGGGCCAGATCGCCCGGCTGGCCGCCGACGGGCTGACGAACTCCGAGATCGGCGCCGAACTCTTCATCAGCCCCCGCACCGTGGAATGGCACCTGGGCAAGGTGTTCACCAAGCTCGACGTCAAGTCCCGCAACCGGCTGCGCGCCGCCCTGGCCGACGCCTGACGGCCCGCCCTCCCCGGACCCCCGGGATCCCAGCGGGGCGACACCCGGGGGTCGACCCGGGGTTCCCCGGGCGCCGGCCGGCGGGCCCCGGCGGCAGGGTGGGTGGAGCGGCGCCGTCCGGCGCCGCGCGCGAGCGGTGCCGCCCCGGGGACGGCACCGTGCGTGCCGGGAACGACCGCCCGCCGGGTCTGTGGATCCGGGCCCGGCGGAGGACCGACGGGGAGGCAGGCCGGCCATGACGCACGAGCCGATGCTGGGGCGCAGCCGCGAGTGCGGGGCACTGGAGGAACTGCTCGACGCCGTGCGCGGCGGCGCGAGCCGGGTGCTGGTGCTCCGCGGCGAGCCGGGCGTGGGGAAGACCAGACTGCTGGAGCACGCCGCCGCGCGGGCGCGGGGGCCGCGGACCGCCCGGGTCACCGGCGTCCAGTCCGAGATGGAGCTCCCGTACGCCGGGCTCCACCAGCTGTGCGCCCCGTTCCTGGACCGGCTCGGCCGCCTGCCGGCCCCGCAGCGCGACGCGCTGGGCACCGCGTTCGGCCTGACCGCGGGCACCCCGCCGGACCGCTTCCTGGTCGGTCTCGCCGTGCTCGGCCTGCTCGCCGACGCCGCCGGACAGGACCCGCTGCTCTGCCTCGTCGACGACGCCCAGTGGCTGGACGAGGTCTCCGCGCAGACGCTGGCCTTCGTCGCCCGGCGCCTGCTCGCCGAGCGGATCGGGCTGGTCCTGGCCGTGCGCGAGCCGTCCCTGGAACCTCGGTTCACCGGGCTGCCGCAGCTCACCGTGGGGCGGCTCGGCGACAGCGACGCCCGCGCCCTGCTGGACTCCGTGGTCCCGGGCCGACTCGACGAGCGGGTGCGCGACCGCATCGTCGCCGAGACCCAGGGCAACCCCCTGGCCCTGCTCGAACTGCCCCGCGGGCTGGGCCCCGAGGAGCTGGCCGGAGGCTTCGGACGCCCCGACGCGCGGCCGCTGGTCGGGCAGATCGAGCAGACCTTCCTGCACCGGATCCAGGCCCTGCCGCCCGCCGCCCGGCAGCTGCTGCTCCTCGCCGCGGCCGAGCCGCTCGGCGACGTCGCCCTGCTGGCGGAGGCCGCCGCCCTGCTGGGCATCGAGGACTCCGCCGCCCCGTCGGCCG
>NZ_BAAAKJ010000170.1:0-1467 GCF_039527695.1 Kitasatospora putterlickiae | reverse complement strand
GAAAAATAGAGGGATTAATCAAAGACAGTGTACGTATGATGTGGTTAGCACAGGGTTATGAGCCGAGCTATCGTACCATCAATCGATTCCGTGTTCATCCCGAAGTAAAAGAGTTACTACGCCAATGTTTTGTCCTATTTCGCTGTCAACTTGTTGAAGAGAAGGCAATTGAAGAAGAGGCTATTTTTATTGATGGTACGAAAATAGAGGCGAATGCCAATAAGTTTACTTTTGTATGGAAAAAATCCATTGAAAAATACAGCACCGATTTAATAGAGAAGTCGAATCAAATGTATGAGGAATTACTGGAAAAAGAAATTATTCCTGAAATAGAAAGGGAAAGTTCCGATGAACTTTCAAAGGAAGAACTCAGTGAAGTGGTTAAAAAGCTAGATGAAAAAGTAGAAAAATATGATAAAGCAATCGAAGAAAGCAAAGAAGCAAAAGAACGCAAACAACTTCGTTCCGAACGAAAAGAACCCAAGCAATACCGTAAACAATTCCAAGACTATGTAATTCGTAAACAGAAATATCAAAATGATATGGAGATCTTTGGCAACCGCAATAGTTATTCTAAGACGGATCATGATGCCACTTTTATGAGAATGAAAGATGACTATATGAAAAATGGCCAACTTAAGGCGGGTTATAATGTACAAATTGCGACCGAAGGCCAGTACACATTAGCTTATGATGTATTTCCAAATCCTACGGATACTCGCACGTTTATTCCTTTTCTCAATAATATTGAAGAAAGGTACTTCAAGTTACCCAAGTATATTGTCGCTGACGCCGGTTATGGTAGTGAACAAAATTATAGTGAGGTATTACACCGAAATAGAACTCCACTCATTACGTATAATACCTATCGGAAAGAAAAGAAAAAGAAATATAAAGAAAATCTTTTTTATGTGTCAAACTGGGACTATGATTCAGACAGCGACTTCTTTACTTGCCCAAACGGAAAGAAGGTACCTTTTCAATATCTATCGAATCGAACAGATAAAGCCGGATTTAAACGAACCTTTCGTGTCTATGAATGCGAAGATTGTTCGGGATGTCCATTACGCGTTCATTGTACCAAAGCAAAAGGAAATCGTAAGATTTTCTACAATGCCCATTGGGAACAGCAAAAAGCATATATAAGAGAGCAGCTTTCAAAAGAAGAAACGGGAGAAATCTATGGAAAACGTAAAATAGATGTAGAACCTGTCTTCGGATTTTTGAAGGCTAATTTGCGTTTCACTCGTATGTCAGTGAGAGGCAAATCGAAAGTGGAAAATGAATTAGGATTCGCCTTTATGGCGGTGAATTTAAGAAAGTACACCGCCTTCAGGCAAAATACAAGCCTAAATTATAACAAAAAAGATTCCAGCTATCATTTTTTGATAACTGGAATCTTTTTTAACTTCATAAGGGCTAGTTATGTCCCAGCCCCTTTTTTTAATAGTTTAGGAAATTAAAAAA
>NZ_BAAAKJ010000169.1:30651-32881 GCF_039527695.1 Kitasatospora putterlickiae | reverse complement strand
CACCGCGCTGGACCTGCCCGCCGGCACCCGGCTCGCCGTCGCCCTGGAGGACGGCGGCCGCTGGGAGCTCCCGCGCGGCCACGCCCACTGGCTGCCCGCCGACCTCCCGCCCGGCCGGCACACCCTGCACGCCGCACTCCCCGGCCGCACCGCCGCCACCGCCCACCTGATCGTCGCCCCCGAACGCCTCCCCGCCCTGCCCGGCCGCTCCTGGGGCTTCCTCGCCCAGCTCTACTCCGTCCTCTCCGACCGCTCCTGGGGCATGGGCGACCTCGCCGACCTCGCCGACCTCGCCACCTGGGCGGGCTCGCTGGGCGCCGGCTTCCTCCAGATCAACCCGCTGCACGCCGCCCTGCCGGCCGTCCCCTCCGACCCGTCCCCCTACCGCCCCTCCTCCCGCCGTTTCGCCGACCCGGTCCACCTGCGGGTCGAGGAGGTCCCCGAGTACGCCTACCTGACCGGCCGGCCCCGCGCCGAGGCGGACGAGCTGCTGACCCGCGCCGCCCGGCTGCGCGCCGAGGTGCTGGAGCACGACGGCCTCATCGACCGCGACGAGGTCTGGGCCCTCAAGCGCCGCGCCCTGGAGCTGCTGCACGCCGAGTACCGCCGGTACGCGGCCGGGCACGGCGCGGTCCGCACGGCCGCGTTCGACGCCTACCGGGCCCGCGAGGGCGAGTGGCTGGAGCGGTACGCGGTCTGGAACGCCCTGGCCGAGCGGCACGGCGCCGACCACCACCGCTGGCCGAAGGGCCTGCGCCATCCCGACTCCCCGCACGTGCGGCACGCGGCCGCCGAACTCGCCGACCGGGTCGACCTGCACCGCTGGCTGGCCTGGCGGACCGACCACCAGCTCGACCGGGCCCAGCGGGCCGCCCGCGCCGCCGGGATGTCGGTCGGCCTGGTGCACGACCTCGCGGTGGGCGTCCACCCGGACGGCGCCGACGCCTGGGCGCTGCAGGACGTCCTCGCCGCCGGCATCTCGGTCGGCGCGCCCCCGGACGCCTTCAACGCGCACGGCCAGGACTGGGGCCTGCCGCCCTGGCGCCCGGACGCGCTGGCCGCCGCCGGCTACGCGCCCTTCGCCGAGCTGATCCGCTCCGCCGCCCGGCACGCCGGCGCGCTGCGGATCGACCACGTGATGGGACTGTTCCGGCTCTGGTGGGTCCCGGCCGGGCACGCCCCGACCGAGGGCGTGTACGTCCGCTACGACGCCGAGGCGATGCTCGCCGTGCTCGCCCTGGAGGCGCACCGGGCCGGCGCCGCGGTGATCGGCGAGGACCTCGGCACCGTCGAGCCGGGCGTCCGCGAGGAGCTGGCGGCGCGCGGGGTGCTCGGCACCTCGGTGCTCTGGTTCGAGCGGGACTGGCCGGCCGGCGGCGGAATCCTCCCGCCGGAGCGGTGGCGGGCGGGCAGCCTCGCCACCCTGACCACGCACGACCTGCCGTCCACCGCCGCCCGGCTCTCCGGCGAGCACGTGGAGCTGCGCCACCGGCTGGGCCTGCTGGCCCGCCCGCTGGGGGAGGAGCAGGAGCAGGCCGCCGCCGAGCTGGCCGACTGGCGGGCCGAGCTGGTCCGGCTGGGCCTGCTGGGCGTGGACGAGCCGCTGTCGGCCGTCGCGCTCCACCGGTTCCTGGCGGCCACCCCGGCCGCGCTGGTCGGCGTCTGGCTGCCGGACGTGGTCGGCGATCCGCGTCCGCAGAACCTCCCGGGCACCTGGGACCAGTACCCGAACTGGCGCCTGCCGGTCGCCGACGGCTCGGGGGCGCCGGTCACCCTGGACGCCCTGGCCGCGGCCCCGGCCGCCGCCGTCCTCGCGGACCTGCTGCGCTCCGTGGGCGTCCGGCCGGACGCCCACGGCGGGGCCGCTCCCGAAAGGCCGACCCCGCCGAGCGGCGCGGCGTAAGTGACGGGTAAGTTGGCACCGTGGACAAGAGGAACGCTTTGCGAGCCGGCGCGGTCACCGCAACGGTCACGCTGATGATGCTGCTGTCGTCGCCCGCCATGGCCCTCACCCGGGACGACGGTGACGACCCGGGCAGCGGCCTGAGCGTCGCCGAGACCCTCGGCCTGTTCGTGCTGCTCCCGATCGCGGCCTTCGTGATCATCGGCGGCCTGGCCGCGCTGCCGCTCGGCGGCAAGGACGAGAAGAAGAAGTAGCCGAAGGGTCCTTCCTCCACCCACGAAGCCCAGCACAGACCCCGAGGGGGCGCCGGACCAGGTCCGGCGCCCC